>NZ_JAOQJU010000029.1:0-42828 GCF_025567385.1 Dorea acetigenes | reverse complement strand
CAATACTATGATTCCCTGAAAGAAGCAGCATAGGGTACAAAATCCTTGAGGAAAATGTGTCAACTAATCTTGACAAAATCAATTGACCGCCTGCATCTTTCCATGTAATTACGTACTGTGTGCCGTCATACTCACATGCCGGTTCTGTAACCCCAAGATTCGTATTCAGAGAAATAATCCTTTCTTCATACGCCATCAAATCTTTCGTAATACCCAGAATAATCTTGCCGTCACTACGTACTGCAATTACCCCGATTCTGTCATCTGCCATTCTGAACAAATAAGGTTCCGTAAGGGTTTTGGTTGTTCCTGCCACAGAAGTAGTCAAATCCGCTTTTGCGAAAAAGATACCTGTATTGTTATGAAGCGCCATATAATTCTCACCATCAGCACTATATGCCAAATGCATACTTTCACCAAGCGCCGCCGATACATTTGTTCTTGTATAACTCATCACGTACTCTGCTGTTTTCTCCATAACAAGAACTTTGTATGTCCTGTGGTATTCCTTCCCATTGTAGGTAATATCTGCTGTAATAGTAAGTCTTGTATTTTCCTCCGGTGCGCTCACCGTTCCATCTTCCTGTATAATACCGGCATCTCCATCATCCCAGGCAATCTGGATATCACCAATGCTGGCAGGTAATACGATTTTATCCGTTATCGTATATGGAATCTGCACTTTATCTTTTACTACATTTTCAATTTCATTTTCTGAAGGCAGCGTTACCGCAAATGTTTTCGTAACAGAGTCATTGCCCAGAGAGATTGTCGCTGTCAGGTTTGCAGTCTGAGTATTTGCTCCCAGCGTTACTTTACCGTCATTTCCTACAGCCGCCGTATTATCTGATTTCCAAGTAATCTTACTGCCATTTTTCCCGTCTGTCGGTAAGGAAAGATCTGTAATTACATTACTGGTATCTCCAATGGACAGATTCTCTTTGTCCTCCAAGAGTTTATTTCTGTCCACACCAATCTGATAAATACTCTTTACATCTGATTCATCCAATGCTTTGCTGTAAATACGAAGATCGCGGAAAGAACCTGCAAATAAACTATCATCAAGATACTGCGATTTTCCAATGTGCGCTTTCAATCCTGTCCCAAAATCCGACACGGTTCTCGACAAAGCTACTGTTCCCAATTTCTCTCCGTCCAAATATCCTGTCAGCGTCTTATTATCGATTACAATGGTATATAATTTCCACTGATTCATAAATCCGCTTGTAGGTGTTTTATTGGTGGAGTCATTCACGCCTTTTTCCGTTGTCCACGGTGATCCTGTATTAACAGAATCTGTAAATACTGCCTTGTAATTACCGTTCGGTGAACAGGGATTTAACAAAAAGTAATTAGCCGGAAGCTTGTTATTCTGTGCAGCGCTTCCAAAAAAGAAAGCCGAATAATTTCCCTTCGTATTATTGTTATTGATCCACATAGATACCGTTACTGTATCTTGATTATCAAATAATCCATCTGGCAATGTCACATAATTTTTACTATTCTTATCACCGCCCGCCAGAGTCAGCGCATCATTTTCAAAAGTAACTCCCTCTGCTCCTTCCGTAATCACTGCATCTTTTTCATTTCCGGAAGAATCAGCAGTATTTGTTTCCAGAAGATAATGGGCAAGCAGTCCCTCTTCTGGATCAACCGGTTCTTCATCTTTAATCGTAATGGTTGCCGTAATTGTCTTATAATCAGGATTCAACTCCTCTTCTGCAGTCATATTGAAAAGCAGGGTTCCATCAGCCGCCACATTGATACTTTTTACTACAGTATGACGGCATGGATCAAAGAGTCCGCCTGCACCTGATTGTCCTGTATGTGGATCAGGATACGGTCTCGCATGGTACACAAGCGCCAGATTTCCATATTCGTCCAAAACCACAGAATTATGACCTCCGCCCACATGCGCAGCTCCACCGATTTCACCTTCATCGGTATCATAAGAACTTAGCAGAGGATAAGTAACATGAGTCCAACTGGCCGGATCCATAAGATCACTGCCCTTGTCTGCCATCAAAAGTCCCAATGTATAATATTTATCAACGGTTGCCGCCGAATAGCTAATATATACTTTGTCGCCATAAGCAAACATATAGGGTCCTTCTACAACTAATTGGTCATTTCCCTCTGGATTTGAAGCTGTGATACTTCCTTCATAAACCCCGTATTCCCACGGCCACTCGCCGGATTTTATCACAACCCTGCTGCCTGTCGGCTGTGGAATCACGCCATCGCCTCCCTGTGCTTTTACGATGGATATCTGCGCACTCTGCGGCATTACATAATATCCCTGACCCGCTTCATCTTCGTAATAAGACACATCAAAAGACGGAGAGTTGTTTAGTATGATCGGCTCGCCCCACTGTTTTGCATCCAGCATCCCGCCTTCTTTCATCTGTTCATCCGTTCCCTCATACGGAATTAAAATAGACTTGCTGCACCAGTGAGCACTATTCCAATTAATATTTGCCGGTACTCCTGACGTCCCAAAATCATGAGCTCCAACCAGGCAGTACCAAGTACCATTAATCTTATGAAATTCCGGTGCCCAGATAAATCCGCCCCATCTGTCTCCTGTTTCTGATTCCAGAATATAATGCTCTTTTGCCGTTTTCAGTCCCTCAATTGTCTTGGCACGGCGAATATCCAGCTTACGGTAGGACTGGGCACAAGAAGGCGCTGTCATATTTTCTTCATAATAAGAACCGGTAGCATAATAATAACCGTCATCTTCATTATAGAATACATGAGGATCTGCCCGTTCTTCAATAAATGGATAAGTATAAGCATCCTGTTGTACCGTACCGGTAACTTCATAAACACCTTCCTTGCCGGAATCAAGTGCTTTCAGTTCTTCTTCATCCCAGACAACACCCAGATTCTTGGTACTGCCGTCACTGTAAGAAGCCTTAACCGTCTCCGGTAATTCAACTGACTCTCCCGGCTTCGCCTCAATATTTACAGTTTCTACTTCCGTATTGTAAACATTTCCGTACTTCTTTATAATTGCTTCATATTCAGATGCACTTGCTTCAAATACCGACGCTTCATTTTTTACAGCATTAGACGGAAGAACGCCAGATACGATTTCTTTATTATAAACAGTTTCTACCGTCTGTTCCGGCACTGTCCCATTTTTCAAATCTGTCATAAGACTTACGTAAGTCTTATCATTTTGATCCTGCCAGAAAATCTTATATCCACCGCTCATACTATCATAGATGACAGAAGGATTCTGAACTTTTGTTCCTGCATCTGCAAGTGTCAGAAACCTCTCGTTTGTAAATGCCATATTGTCCTGTGTATCCCATACATAAATGCCATTTTTGTTGTTATTTCCTGACGCTGCAACGGCCAGGCTTCCATCAGCCTTTCTAAACAATATCGGAGACCCCATCTGATTATCAGGGTTCGCTTTCTGAGCTCCATCCCACTTCACATAGACTACAGCTTTTCCTTTATTTAGCTCTGTATAAGACTCTTCTTCTGTCGTTTTCGCTGCAAGGAACAACGCATCTGAACGCCTGCTGTCTGAAGACGCCAAAAGATCCCCTGTGTTTTCATACAGGTTGCCGCCTTGAATCACATAACTTAAAACCTGTCCGCCCTCTGCCATTACCTTAACATTTTTAGTAATTTCAGCATCAGCGATAGTTGCCGTTACCGTCGCGTCAGTGTCTTTTGACGGTCTGGTAACCTTACCATCGCTCGCAATCAATCCTTCTGGAACACAAGACCACACAATTTCCTGTCCATCTACTTCTTTCTGGAGATCTTCAGATATATAAGCAGGAATCGAAAGCCTTGTACGATACTTTTCGCCCTTCGCTTCAGACGCAGTTGGCACTGTTAGTTCAAATTCAATCGTCTCAGAATAAGAGCCGCTTTTTATGACAGCCGTTAATTTAACAGATACACTCTTATCCTGAAAATGAACTGTTCCGTCATTCTCAAGCGCCTTTGTATTATCTGATTCCCACACGATGCTGCAAGCTCCGGAACTTAACGGAAGACTCAGATTATCGCACACCATCGCGCCATTCTTTAAATTCAATGTTGTCTTTGCTTCCTGTACCTGCTGAATCTCTAACGCTTCTGCATATAATCCGGCAACCTCTCCTTCATTCATTTCTTTTCCATAGATTCTCAAATCCCGGAAACTTCCGGCAAAGGTATCATCTGCATAATCAGATTTTCCAATATATGAAAGAATATTTTCTCCAAAATCAGATACCGTTATATTAGAAATGTTATCTGAACCAAGCAATTCTCCATCCAGATAACCGCTAATACTATTTTCACTGATTGTCACTGTATAATACAGCCACTGATTCATCCGGTCGGAGGTCATCACACTATTATTCTTAGAGTTATTTACTCCGACCTCTGTTGCCCATGGATTCGCTGTGCTCTCTGCTTCAGGATCTGTAAATACTGCCTTATAATATCCGTCAGGATTACTGGGATTCAGAATAAAATAATGTTTCGGATAATTTCCCTTCTTTGTCGTTCCGCAGAATGAAAAAGCCGATGTGTTTTTCTTCGTATTATTATTCTTAATCCACATAGAGACAGTCAGTTCATTCTGATTATCAAATAATCCCTCCGGCAGCGACACATAATTCTTACTGGTGCTGGTTCCTCCGGCAAGAGTTAATGCGCCTCCCGTAAAAGTAACGCCATCTGCTTCTTTCAAAATAATGGCGTCATTTCCATTTCCCGATACGTCCTTTATATCCGACACAAGCGGATATCTGGCAATCAGATCTGTCTCCTCAGCCTTTACTGTCTTTGATGCATTAATCGGCATGAATGAAAAAATCATTCCTGCTATCAGCAAAAGAGACACTAATTTCTTAAATTTTTTTCTCATTTTCTTTCCTCCTTTATTATATTCCGTTTTTTATTTTATTCTCTATTTAAAAATTTTCATATGTAATTTTTTTGAATATTTGGTAATATTTTTGGCAAAAAAAAAGACAAAGATTTTATTCTTCGCCTTTTCCTTAATTAATGTATAAATATCTGCAAAAAGTATAATACTTGTCACAATTTTTCTCCGGGATATACGATCCTCTTCACCCATTCCTGTCTGATTTCCCATAAATTGCCACACACATTAAATATTGTCCAGTTATCGATTTCAAATACTCTCTGCCAGCTATCCATAATCCGCTCTTCTTCTTCCGGATACATCCCTTTATATCTTCCCTGGAAGAACTCAAATCCATTAACTACACCAATATCCTTCAAATATTTCTTATATCTCTCGCCGTCTTTGGCATCCTTCGGGAGATAAATCCGATTTAGCACATAATCCCATTTTGCCTCATCAAAATATATCACCCGTTCTTCCGGCACCTCCAGCTCATAGACAACCGTCCCCTCTATAGGCTTCAGACAATTCTCCACGCTGATGGAACACCAGATAGGCGCGTGTACATCTTCCGGCTTCGGGACTATCTTTGCCGCCTCTTTCGTAAACCAGTCATAGCTTTCCATAAAAAGAGGAGCAATATCTCCAAAATGCATCTCTACATAAACTCTCTGATTAATAATCCTGCCATCTCTTTTTAATTGATACAACGTCTTATCATTCTGACGCGTATACAGACGAACCACTTTCCCTTCCATCTTCCACAAGCTCCTGTTCGTTAAATAAATCACTGACTGCATCCTCATAAGCTGCAAGCTTCTCAGCTTTTCGGATTCTCTTAGCATACTTTTTCGGATTCGTAAAGCTGTGAATCATATAAATCCAAAGTTCTTTCATCTTAAATAGTACATTTCTGTCCCCATACATAATGTTTCGATAATCCTCATAAATCTGATTATGATAGGCAAAAAGCCGCTCCTTTTTTGGCATACTGCCTTCTTCAATCAACCCGATAAGTCCGGGATTTATCAAAAGCCCCCTGCCAATCATCACTGTATCCACCAGTGGAAAGCGTTCTTTCCATTTAAGAAAATCCCGTTTTATAAATAAATCTCCATTATAACAAACAGGACATTTGCTGTGCTTAAACATCTCTTCAAACACATCCAGATTCGGGGAATTTTTATAAAAATCTTTCTGTGTTCTTGGATGGACAATCAACTCCTCTAATGGATATTTATTATAAATCTCCAGCAATCTCATCCATTCTTCCGGGTCATCTTTTCCAATCCTTGTCTTAATCGAAATCTTTATATCTGCTTTCGAAAAAATACTTTCCAGAAACCGATCCAACTCTTCCGGTTTTGCCAGAAAACCCGAACCACGGAACTTTGATACCACTGTTTTGGAAGGGCAGCCCAAGTTAAGATTTACTTCCTCATATCCATACTGTTTCAGCTTCTTCACCGTCAGCAAGAAGTCGTCCTCCCGATTAGTCAAAATCTGAGGAACAAGGCAGATCCCTTCATTGTGTTCCGGCAAAATGTCATTCTTTTCTTTTGAACTGAAATGTCCCCGCTGATTGGGTGCAATAAATGCCGTAAAATATTTATCAATGCCCGGGAAGAATCTGTGGCAGGCATTCCGCTGTATGTAGCCGGTAATTCCTTCCATTGGCGCATAATAGTAATGCATATTCTCTATCAATCCTTATTCTTGTATTTCCAGAAAATTATAGCATTGCCTATCCATATTAGCAAGAAATTCTTTTGTGTTAAGTTTTCGCTAAGATACATGGAAAAATCTGCTCTGTCTTGCCTTATTTTTAAAATACTTTAAAATAGACATATAAGAATCCAACATATCGGAGGTTTGAAAATGTTCAAAAAGTACCAAGAGAAAAAATATTACAGCATTACACTTATGCTTCTTTTCATGCTGATATCAACCGCATTAGCTTTCCTGGCCTTTAAATTTGCAAATATCAATTCTGCAAATATCGCCTTGATCTATATTTTAGCATTAATTTTAACTGCAAGATACACCAACGGATATTGGTACGGAATTGTTTTCGCCTTATTTAGCGTTATCTGTATAAACTATTTTTTTACATACCCTTATTTTAATCTCAATTTTACGTTGTCCGGGTATCCGGTATCTTTCATTCTTACACTGACGATTACCCTGATTACCAGCGCAACAACCAGCCATTTGAAAATACAGGCGGCACTGCTTGCAGAACGTGAAGAAATCATCAACAAAGCAGAAAAAGAAAAAATGCGCGCGAATCTTCTCCGTGCGATTTCCCACGACCTGCGCACACCGCTTACCAGTATAATCGGGACATCCGACTCTTATCTGGAATTTCCGGATTCCTTGAATGCAGAAGAAAAAACAACACTGGTAAAACAGATTCGCGACGATGCAAATTGGCTGTTAAATATGGTAGAGAATCTTTTGTCGGTTACGCGGATTAAAGATTCCGAGTCTGCAAAAGTAAATAAATCCCCTGAAATCGTAGAAGAAGTGATTTCTGAGGCCATCCAGCGCTTTAAAAAAAGGTGTCCAGAAGCCTCTGTCAGGGTTTCCATCCCGGAAGATTATATTATTCTTCCCATGGATCCACTGCTGATTGAGCAGGTAATTATTAATTTGTTAGATAATGCATGCGTGCACTCATCCAGCAGCCAGCCAATCGACCTGACAGTCATTGATTCCCCCACTTCCGTTGTATTCTGTATCCGGGACTACGGAAAAGGAATCTCCCCTTCGCTTCTGCCCGTTATATTCGACGGCAGCAGTGCCCGAAACACCGCCACTCCTGATGCACACAGAGGCATGGGAATCGGCCTGTCCATCTGCAAGACAATCATTACCGCCCATGCCGGTTCCATCACAGCATTGAATCATGACAAAGGCGCCGAATTTATGTTTACACTGCCAAAGGAGGATTCGTTATCTTGAATACAGCAACAAAATTTACCGTACTGATAATCGAAGATGAAACCAATATTTCGGACATCATTTGTAAATGTTTAAAATCACACCACTATAAACCACTGCAAGCTTCATCGGGCACAGAAGGATTATCTGTCATCAATTCTCAATGTCCTGACATTGTTCTTCTGGATCTTGGGCTTCCTGATATGGATGGACTCTCCATTATCCGGGAGGTACGAAACTGGTCCAGCGTGCCTATTATCGTCGTCTCTGCCCGTACTCAGGAAAAGGAGAAAGTCGATGCCCTGGATGCCGGGGCAGATGATTATATTACCAAGCCATTCGGTACATCGGAACTATTGGCAAGGATCCGCGCCTCTCTGCGGCACAGCAATCGTCTGCGGAATCATTCTGAATTCTATAAACGCCCCTATCAGGCAGATGCATTAATGATTGATTTTGACAAACGGATTGTAAAATTTCACGGTGTCCCCATCCACCTGACCCCTGTTGAATACAGAATCGTATCACTGCTTGCACAGAATTCCGGAAAGGTTATTACCTACGGTGCCCTTATGACACACATCTGGGGGCCTTATTCTGATAAGAACAATAACAAAATTCTCCGTGTAAATATGGCGAATATCCGGCGTAAATTAGAAGAAAATCCCGCAGAGCCAAAATACATCTTCACAGAAGTGGGCATCGGATACCGTATGCGGGAGGACGAATACAATGCAGGCGGTTCTTAAAGAGCCGCCTGTTCTACCAAAACGGAAAACCCTGAGCAGCCAGCTGTTCAATGCTCTTTCCCTTTTCCCACTGTAAACAATATAGCTCCGTACATTTCCTATACTGTTCAAATATTCGCTCCGCTTTTTTTGCATCACCATATACTTTCCAATATCCGGCGCACTTATAATCACAGGCATGTTTGGTGATAAATCCCAATACATCTTCCGAAGGATAACCAAGAAAAAGTCCAATTTCATGAGGAAATTCCTCTGATTCTTCCAGTCTCCTGCAGAGCCGGGCAATACATTTTCTAAAATCCCCCATCGGATAACCATAATTTTTTAAAATATCCGCTGCATCTTCAGATGCCAGATCTTCTGTCAACTTATCCGGACGATATAGATAAACCAGAATCTTATTCTCCAAAATCCTCAGTGGTATCACAAACAGTCCATAAAACGAAAGTCTCTGATTTAAATTCTGTACTGCATAAAGAATTTCTTCCCGGTCTTTATAAGGGCAATTTATTACACTGCCGGTTTTTAAACCCGCCAGAGTCGGCGCACAGTGCCGGATAATCAACCTTTCAAGCATACCAATACCTCCTACGTGATATTGGTGTCCACCTTTAAGAAATTTATTCTTTTGAACGCAAAAAACCCTTGAAAACGCCCGTCTACCGGGATTTTCAAGGGTTCCTGATGTGTTTTAAATTATGAAATACATTCCAATCGGACTGAATTTACCTAGTTTCCAGCCATCTGTGCTGCAACTTCTGCCGCAAAGTCCTCGTTCTTCTTCTCAAGGCCTTCGCCAGTCTCAAAGCGGACAAACTTCTGAATCTTAATCTCTGTTCCGTTAGCCTTTCCAACTTCCTCAAGATATTTAGCAACGGACTGCTTTCCGTCCTCTGCCTTTACATATACCTGGTCTAACAAACAGATTTCCTTCATCTCTTTGTTGATACGTCCATTAATCATCCCCTGAATAACCTTCTCCGGTTTCTGGGATTCCTTCGGATCATTCATAATCTGAGCAAGAAGAATTTCTTTTTCATGATTGATGTAATCTGCATCAACATCTGCCTGGCTGACATATTTTGCATGTAAAGCAGCGATCTGCATTGCAACATTCTTAAGAGCCTCTTTTACAGCCTCATTAACAACCTCTGTCTCAGCCACAACCAGTACGCCAATTCTTCCGCCGCCATGGATATAAGATACAACCGTACCATTATCGATTGTAACCTTCTCAAATCTTCTAATGCTGAGCTTCTCGCCAATTACAGCGATTTTCTCTGTCAATACTTCATTTACTGTCTTTGATGCATCGCCATTCCATGCTTCCGCCATGAATGCATCCATCTCTGTATTCTCTGTAACCAGCGCCTGATCTACAACAGCCTTAACAAATCCCTGGAATTCTGCATTCTTAGCAACAAAGTCTGTCTCGGAATTCACTTCAACAATTGCTGCTGTGTGGTCATCCTTTACTTCTGCCATTACAATACCTTCTGCTGCAATACGTCCAGCCTTCTTCTCAGCTTTAGCCTGTCCGTTCTTTCTCAGATATTCAACAGCTGCATCCATATCTCCATCAGTCTCATTCAGAGCCTTTTTGCAGTCCATCATTCCTGCACCTGTCATTTCTCTTAATTCTTTTACCATCTTAGCTGTTACTGCCATCTTCTTTGTCCTCCAAATAGATTGTTACAAATATCTTATTCTTCTACCGCTTCTTCTTCGTAAGCTTCCTCTGCCTCTTCGTAAGCTTCCTCTTCTTCATATCCGGAAGCTCCCTGATTAGCCTCGATAACTGCATCTGCCATCTTTGAAACGATTAATTTCACTGCACGGATTGCATCATCATTTCCCGGAATTACGTAATCTAATTCTTCCGGATCACAGTTCGTATCAGCAATTCCGATCAACGGAATTCCAAGAGTATGTGCTTCCTGTACACAGATTCTTTCTTTCTTAGGATCAACAATAAAAATAGCATCCGGGAGTTTCTTCATTTCTTTGATTCCGCCCAGGTTCTTTTCCAGCTTTTCCCATTCTTTCTTTAACTGAATAACTTCTTTTTTAGGAAGCACATCGAAAGTTCCATCCTCTGCCATCTTTTCAATCTCTTTCAGACGTGCGATTCTGCTTTTGATTGTCTTAAAGTTTGTAAGCATACCGCCTAACCATCTCTCATTTACATAGAACATTCCACAACGCTCTGCTTCTGTCTTAATAGCATCCTGAGCCTGCTTCTTGGTTCCTACAAAAAGGATTGTACCGCCTTCTGCCGCAATATCAGCTACTGCCTGATATGCTTCATCTACCTTGCCTACAGACTTCTGTAAGTCAATAATATAGATACCATTCCTCTCTGTGTAAATGTATGGAGCCATCTTAGGGTTCCATCTTCTTGTCTGATGTCCAAAGTGAACACCTGCTTCCAAAAGTTGTTTCATTGAAATAACGCTCATGTCTTTTCCTCCATTGGTTTTCTTCTTCCGCATCCTTCAATTTCTGCAAAACCGGCTTATTCTAAGCTTAGGCACCATTGCAGCTATCCTGATGCGTGTTTTTTTGCGACCATGATATTTTATCATATAAATCAAACAAATGCAAGTTTTTTCTATAATACACGCCTTACACAGCGAAGCTCTCTATACTGACAATCCGGCCACTCCACAATCCCCACGCTGGGAGAAGATGCATGGATAATTCCTCCGCTTCCATTATAAATGCCGACATGTCCCCAGTACACCAGCAGGTCTCCCGCACGTGCCTCCGATAAAGGGATTTCCACTCCTGCGGTTGCCTGTGCTGAATCACTGCGCCCAAGCGACACGCCAAAGGCCGCATATATCTGTTGCGTGAATCCGGAACAATCCGTTCCTTCCGTCAGGCTATTACCTCCATATACATATGGATTTCCCAGAAACTGTCTTGCATATTCCACTACAGCCCATCCATCTGTACCCTGAGGCGGAACGTAAGCCGTGTTTCCAGAACCCGAACTTTCTTCATTAGAGCCGGTTCCGCTGTTTGAGCTGTCTCCGCTATTTGTATTTTCTCCGGCATTTCCCGTATTTGTATTGTTCGTTGTGCTTACTGCAGAATTTGCAGTTCCTGTATTTGCCGCCGTATTATTATCCTGTGCCGACGCATGTACTACAGCCGCCTGCAATGCTGCCTGCCGCGCCGCTTCTGCAGCCGCCGCCTCTGCAGCTGCCTGCTGCTGTGCCAGCGCATCTTGGATATTCTGATCAAGCTGGGCGATTTCTGACTGTTTTGATGCAATCGTAGTATTAAGCGCTTCTCTTTCCGCAGCAAGATCTGCTTCCGCCTGCTGCAGGTTTTCTGCTTCTTCTTGAAGACCCTCTTTTAAATCTTCGATTTCTTCCTTTGTGCTGATATACTCATTCAGCTTCTGTCTGTCATAAGAATGGATATTCTGTATGTATTCGGCCTGATTAACTAATTCCGAGAAACTTTCTGCAGATAAAAAAGTCTCCAGGGCATCCATATTCCCGGCCTCGTACATGTATTTTATCCGCAGCTTCATTGCATCATACTGCTTATTCTGTTTATTAATCGCTTCCTCTAAATCAACGCTTGCCTGACTGATTTCATCTTCTTTCTGGCCGATTTGCTCCTCCAGGCCGCTGATTTTCTCAAGATTTTCCACAAGCTGGCGTTGCAAAGCACTCACTTCATTCTGCGTCTGCTCCTTATCGGTCTGCATATCATCCACAGATGGCGTTGCCAAAACCGGTTTCACCGCCAAAATACTTACAAGAATTGCTGCAAGAAACGTCTGTACAATTCTTTTCTTCATTATCATGTTCTCCCCTGTCTGAATGTATCTAACTCTTTCTCCCAGTGATGAAAAACCCACTGGGAACTTCATATATCCACGTTAAGGATACTACATCCACCACATAATTGCAATGATTTTTAACATTTTTGTAACATTTATTCCTTTGGATACAGACTTAGGACGCAGTAAAATGTTATCTTACTACGTCCTAAATCAAGAATCTAACTATTGTATATTTAAGTTTGTATAGCCCATCAAACTGATATCTACTTCCTGAGCCGCTTCACGCCCTTCACGGATTGCCCATACTACCAGGGACTGTCCCCGGTGCATATCTCCCGCCGTGAACACTCTGTCCGCAGTAGTCAGATACTCTCCGGGCTTTGTTGCCACATTCGTCCGCTCGTTTACCTTCACACCGAAAGCTTTTGTTACATAGTTTTCGCTTCCTAAAAATCCTGCCGCTATCAGAACAAGCTCCGTTTCCACCGTATATTCGCTGCCTTTTACCTCTGCCATTATCATACGGCCTGTCTTCTCATCCTTTTTCGGTTCCAGTTTTACCAAGACTGCCTTACAGACGTTACCATTCTTGTCTTTGACAAATTCTTTTACCGTTGTCTGGTAAACCCTGGGGTCATGCCCGAACACTGCAATTGCTTCCTGCTGTCCATAATCGGTCTTGCAGACCTTCGGCCACTCCGGCCACGGATTCGTATCGGCACGTTCATCCGGCGCTTTTGGCATCATTTCCAACTGGAGGACGCTTTTGGCTCCATGTCGTATAGCAGTCCCCACACAGTCATTTCCCGTGTCGCCGCCGCCGATTACCATAACTCGTTTTCCTTTAGCGGAAATGTATTCTCCTTCTTTCGGTTTCCCTGCCCTTTCTTCTTTTGCATCTGCATGATTCCAGAGTGCTTTGGTAGTTGATTTCAGAAAATCCACCGCAAAATAAATCCCCTTTGCATCCCTTCCCGGCACTTTAATATCTCTCGGGTTGGAAGCTCCACACGCCAGAACAATCCGGTCGAATTCTTTTAATAAGGAAGCAGCCTTTTTATCCCGGCCTACATTGCATCCTGTAACAAAAGTAATACCTTCTTCCTCCATAATACGGATTTTCCGGTCAATAATCTGTTTTTCCAGTTTCATATTCGGAATTCCGTACCGCAGAAGACCACCAGGCTTATCTTCCCGCTCAAAGACCGTCACCTTGTGCCCCCTTTTATTCAACAGATCCGCCACGGCAAGGCCCGAAGGTCCGCTTCCCACAACAGCCACCGTCTTTCCCGTACGCACTTTGGGAGGTTTTGCGTCTGCATAGCCCATCTCATATGCATTTTCTATAATCCCATATTCATTCGCCTTTGTACTAACTGCATCTCCGTTCAACCCACAAGTGCATGCCGCCTCGCACAACGCCGGACACACTCTCGCTGTAAACTCCGGAAAATTATTCGTCTTCTTTAATCGGTCATATGCCTCTTTCCAGTTCCCGCGGTAAATAAGGTCGTTCCATTCCGGAATCAGATTGTGCAGAGGGCAGCCACTTGCCATCCCCATAATCATCTGCCCGGCCTGACAAAATGGCACGCCGCATGCCATACATCTTGCCCCCTGTATTTCCTGTTCTTCTTTAGACAGAGGGGTGTGGAATTCGTTATAGTGCCTGATTCGCTCTACAGGCGCTTCCGCCTGCTTATCCTGTCTTTCATACTCCATAAATCCTGTTACTTTTCCCACTGATACCTGCCTCCTATCTTCCGCCTTTTACCATGTAAAATGCTTCAATTTTCGCCTGTTCGCTGCTCATTCCCTGCTCTTCCATCTGCAGGATTGCCGTCATCATCCGCTCATAATCCGCCGGAATAATCTTCTTGAATTTAGGAAGATAATCGGTAAAATTATCCAGGATTTCTTTGCCGATTTCCGAATTGGTATAAGACACATGCTCACATATCATATTTTTCAGGCAGCTTACATCATATTTGGAGGTCACGCGCTCCAGATTGACAAGCTGTTTATTTACCTTCATATATAAATCATTTTCCATATCAAGGACATAAGCTATACCGCCGCTCATACCTGCCGCAAAATTCTTACCCGTCTTTCCTAATACTGCCACACAGCCTCCGGTCATATACTCACAGCCGTGGTCGCCCACACCTTCCACAACCGCCGTTGCGCCGGAATTCCGCACAGCGAAGCGTTCGCCTGCCACACCATTAATAAATGCCTTTCCGCTGGTAGCTCCGTAAAGCGCCACATTACCAATAATAATATTTTCATCGTGCTTATATTTTACACCCTTCGGCGGATAGACGATCAACTTGCCTCCTGAAAGTCCTTTTCCAAAATAATCATTGCTGTCTCCTACCAGTTCCAGTGTTAAACCACCCGGTATAAACGCACCAAAAGACTGTCCTCCCGCACCGTTACATTTCACCACATAAGAATCCTCTTCCAATCCTTCCGGATATCTTCTGGTGATTTCAGAACCGAAAATCGTTCCAAAGGTACGGTCTGTGTTAGATACATCCACCTCTATGCTCTTTTTCTGTTTCTTTTCCAGCGCCGGAAGCAGTTTCTTCACGAGCACTTTCTCATCCAGCGTCTTCTCCAGCTCAAAATCATAAACCTTTTTCGGGTTAAATGTCTCCGGCTCCTTGGTTCCTGCATAAGGATTATACAGAATCTGTGCTAAATCCAGAGTTGCCGCACGTTCTGAAGCAGGCTGCTCTTTGATCTTCAGAAGGTCGGTTCTTCCTACAAGCTCATCGATTGTACGAACTCCCAGCTTCGCCATATATTCACGCAGGTTTTCTGCAATAAAACGCATGAAATTCACAACGTACTCCGGCTTCCCGGTAAAGCGCTTACGAAGTTCCGGATTCTGAGTAGCCACGCCCACAGGACAGGTATCCAAATTACATACCCGCATCATCACACACCCCATGGTAACCAGCGGAGCAGTTGCAAAGCCGAACTCTTCTGCCCCGAGAATTGCCGCAATTGCAACATCTCTTCCGCTCATCAGCTTTCCGTCTGTCTCAATTCGTACCCGCTCCCTTAGTCCGTTCTGAATCAGGGTTTGATGGGTTTCCGCCAGTCCAAGCTCCCAGGGAAGTCCTGCATTATGGATAGAACTCTTAGGTGCCGCTCCTGTACCTCCGTCATAACCGGAAATCAAAATCAATCCGGCGCCCGCTTTCGCAACACCGGCGGCTACGGTTCCTACTCCAGCCTCAGATACCAGCTTCACAGAGATTCTCGCATCCTTATTGGCATTCTTACAGTCATAAATTAACTGTGCCAAATCCTCGATAGAATAAATATCGTGATGCGGCGGAGGTGAAATCAGGCTAACTCCCGGCGTTGAATGGCGGGTCTTGGCAATCCACGGATACACCTTGCCTCCGGGTAAATGTCCTCCCTCACCCGGCTTTGCGCCCTGTGCCATTTTAATCTGGATTTCCTTTGCACTCACTAAGTACCTGGATGTTACCCCAAATCTTCCGGACGCCACCTGTTTAATTGCAGAGCAGCGGTCGCTGTCAAGACGTTCAATTTCCTCCCCGCCTTCCCCGCTGTTCGACTTTCCGTGAAGCTGATTCATAGCAATTGCCAGCGTCTCATGAGCTTCCTTAGAAATAGAACCATAGGACATGGCTCCTGTCTTAAAACGTGTCACGATTGAATCCACGCTTTCAACCTCTTCTATCGGAATGCCTTTTTCAGGATAATTGAATTCCAACTGACCGCGAAGATTAATGCCCTCTCCTTCTGCATTTACCATTTCTGTATACTTCTTAAACATTTCATAGCTGCCTTGTCTTGTAGACTGCTGCAGCATATGGATTGTCTGAGGATTATACAGATGCTGCTCTCCACCGCTTTTTGATTTGTGCTGTCCCACACTATCCAATGTCAAATCCGTTTCCAGCCCCAGCGGGTCGAATGCCTCTGAATGACGCGCCATATAATCTTTTGCGATTTCTTCAATTCCAATACCGCCAATACGGCTTACTGTATCCGTAAAATATTTATCAATAAATTCTTCCTTTAATCCCAATGCCTCAAATATCTTTGCACCTTGATAAGACTGGATGGTAGAAATTCCCATCTTAGACGCTATCTTCACAATTCCATGCAGAACCGCATCATTATAATCCTCTACCGCCGCATAGTAATCCTTATGCAGCATATTAGAATCAATCAACTGTTTGATAGACTCATGTGCCAGGTACGGATTAATCGCACAAGCTCCATATCCCAGCAAGGTCGCGAAATGATGAACTTCCCTCGGCTCACCGCTTTCCAGAATCATCGCTACAGAGGTCCTCTTCTTCGTCCGTACCAGATGCTGCTGAAGACCGGATACCGCCAACAAAGAGGGGATTGCCACATGATATTCATCCACGCCCCGGTCAGACAGAATCAAAATATTCGCCCCCTCGCGGATAGCACGGTCAACTTCTATATAAAGATATTCTATAGCCTTTTCCAAACTGGAATTCCGGTAATAAGTAATCGGAATCTCCGCCACCTTAAATCCGTCTGCCTTCATTCTCTTAATTTTCAGAAGATCTGTGTTGGTGAGAATCGGATTGTGCACCTGCAGCATCTTGCAGTTTTCTTCTTTCTCCTCCAGCAGATTACCATCTGTTCCAATATATACCGTAGTGGAAGTCACGATTTCTTCCCGGATAGCATCAATCGGCGGATTCGTAACCTGTGCAAAAAGCTGTTTAAAATAAGCAAACAAGTTCTGATGTTTTCTGGAAAGCACTGCAATCGGCGCATCCACACCCATTGCCGCCGTCCCTTCCGATCCATTCTGTGCCATAGTCAGAATAGAGCTTTTCACCTCTTCATAAGAATAGCCAAACGCTTTCTGCAGACGCCTGCATTCTTCTTCTGTATAGGCCGGAACCTTCTCATTGGGGATTTTCAAATCTTTAAGCTTCACCAGATTGCTGTCCAGCCACTCACCGTAAGGCTCACGGCTTGCATACATCTCCTTCAGCTCATCGTCATCGATTACCTTGCCTTTTACTGTATCTACCAGAAGCATTTTCCCCGGGTGAAGCCTTTCTTTAACAATAATCTTTGCCGGATCTATATCAAGCACACCCACCTCGGAAGAAAGAATCAACGTGTCATCGTCTGTAATATAATACCGGGAGGGCCGCAGTCCATTCCTGTCAAGTACCGCACCCATACAGTCTCCATCGGAGAACAAAATTGATGCCGGACCATCCCATGGCTCCATCATAGTTGCATAATACTGATAAAAATCTCTCTTCTTCTGCGAAAGATTTTTAGTGTTCGCCCATGGCTCCGGAATTGCAATCATAACAGCTAACGGCAGTTCCATCCCACTCATAACCATAAATTCAATTGCATTATCCAGCATAGCTGAATCAGAACCAGAACTGTTGATTGCCGGAAGCACCTTGTGAAGCTCTCCTTTTAAATGCTCAGATTCCATATTCTCTTCACGGGCGCGCATTTTATCCGCATTTCCGCGGATGGTGTTAATCTCACCGTTATGTACAATAAAACGATTCGGATGTGCCCTTTCCCAGCTTGGATTCGTATTCGTACTGAATCGCGAATGTACCAGCGCTATGGCCGATTCATAATCTTCATCCTGAAGATCCATAAAGAAGGAACGAAGCTGGCCAACTAAAAACATTCCTTTATATGCAATCGTCCTACTTGACAGGGACGCCACGTAGGTATCATCACTGCTCTGTTCAAAAATTCTCCTGACAACATAAAGCCTGCGATCAAAATCAATCCCTTTTTCCACTTTCTTCGGCCGTTCAATAAAGCCCTGCATAATACACGGCATACACTCCACTGCTCTGGAGCCAAGCACCTCCGGCTTCACCGGGACCTCACGCCAACCCAAAAACTTCATGCCTTCTTTAGCGACAATAACCTCAAAAATATTCTTTGCCTGATTCCGTTTTAATTCATCCTGGGGGAAGAAAAACATTCCCACGCCATATTCTCTCTCAGAACGTAAAAGGATGCCGAGAGGCTGACAGACTTTAGAGAAAAACTTATGTGAAATCTGTAACAAGATTCCAACTCCGTCTCCTGTCTTACCTTCGGCATCCTTGCCCGCTCTGTGTTCTAAATTTTCAACAATCTTCAGTGCATCCGCCACTGTATCATGGCTTTTTTGACCTTTAATATTTACGACTGCGCCAATACCACAATTATCATGCTCAAACTGCGTACGGTACAACCCAGCCGACTGTCTCTTTATTTGTTTTCCCAAACTACCCAGTCCTTTCTTCACATTTTTTCCTAATATACAACATTTTTTCCTGTTTGTAAAGAAAAACTTTTTAGAAGTTGTCTGATAATTCGTTAATTAATAGCTTTCCTCAAAAAAATCTGACAGCTTACATTGCTGCCAGATTTTCTTTTTCATCTGTCGGTTTTGGAAATTCCGGCTTTTCATCAATTCTCTGGATTAGTACGAACATAGTAGCCGCAACTGCTGCGCATACTACCGTCACGCTGCCAATCCGCATAAAATCTTTTATCATCCATTCATAGAATCTATACTCTGTTGCCAGAACGGAAAACAGGTTCATCACCATATGCCCCACAATCGGCGCTTTCACAGAGCCGTATTTCTCATACATATACGCAAGCAGCATCCCCAGTATAAATCCGTATACCATCTGCACGATATTTCCATGGAACAGCCCGAATACAAGAGCCGAATACACTGCAGCATACAGAAAACCAGATCTTTCCCGCATCCTCTTAAACATCAGCCCACGGAAAACAAGCTCTTCACAAATTGGAATCAAGACAACCAGGCAGAGCAGCTGCATCTCCAACGGAGCACTGTACAGCGCAGTTGACGTTTCTTCATAACCGTCACTTATTGAAGCAAGATTGCTGATAATAATCAGGTTATTTAAAGCCACGCACATCGCAGCAGAAATGGCAATAACCGCTCCATATTTCCAAAACGGCGCTTTCTTATTCGTCATAATCCCTTTTACCTGTTCTGCCTTCCGATCCTTGTAAAAGAAAAACAGCAATATAGGAATTGTAATCAACGCAGCAATTCCTTCAATCTGTGTCGCATATTTCATAATTTCTTCTGAAATACTCATTGAAAAATTCAGCATCGCCTCTTGATTATCTGCAATCCCGGCTATCTCATCATAATGCATAGATGAATACGCCAACAAATATAAAACAATTACCACAAGGCTCACCGCAAAACTAATTCCCCATTTAATAATAAGCGGTCCCCACAGACGCCAAAATCTCTTTCCATAACTCTCAGGCGGATAGGATGGCATTCTCTGCTCTCCCGTCCCCCGTTCATAATCATTCTGCATAATAACCCTCACTTTCACAGCTCTTAGCTTACTTTATTCTACTTCTACTTCCCGAAACATGCAATAAAAAAAGTATAAACTCTTTTCGCTAACATTTCCTTTACTTTCTTATTTTTTTGCAATATAATAGAAAAAAATTCTATATAAAGGATTTTTGGAGGATTTCAATTTGGAAAACTTAAATCAGATTATTGCAGCAAATTTAAAAGAACTCCGCAAGAAGAAAGGATTAAGCTTGGAGCAGGTATCCGTCCTTACCTCCATCAGCAAAAGCATGTTAAGCCAGTTGGAAAGAGGCGAGGTAAATCCAACAATCTCTACCGTCTACAAACTGGCATTAGGCCTTAAAGTTCCGGTTACCGCTTTTACTGCCAGCAGACCTCGGCCATTTACCAGTTCCAACAAGCATCAGCTTTCTCCCCTGACCGGAGATGACGGACGCTACCGCCTCTATCCGATTTTTGGTTTCCGGGAACATCAGGATTTTGAGATTTTTGACCTGGAATTTGATGAAGGCGGTCAGATGGACGGCAACCGGCAGATGCTCGGAACCCGGGAGTTCATTACCATCTACAGCGGAGAACTCACCCTGGTCTTTGATGACCATGCATATGTTTTGAAAGCAGGGGATCATGCATCCTACAATGCTTTTGATAAATACACCTACAAAAACACTGGAAAAGGGATGGTGACAGCTAACATCGTCGTCCATTATCCAAATTAAGAAAGGAGTCTTACACAATATGGAAGATCAGAAACAACGCGTGTACAACGCACTGGACAAGCTTGGAATAAAATATGAGGTTGTGGAACACGAACCCGTTCATACAATGGAGGATATGGATCGATTGGGATTACCTGCAAAGGGAACTCTGTGCAAGAACCTCTTTCTCCGGGATTCTAAGGGGAAGCGTCACTTTCTTGTAACCTGCGACGAAAAGAAAAAAGTAGACTTAAAAGCACTTGGCCGTACTCTGGGGGCAGGAAACTTAAGCTTTGCTTCTGAAGAACGGCTGGAAGAGCATCTGGGGTTGAAACAGGGGAGCGTATCCCCCTTTGGTCTGATGAACGACACAGAGCATAAAGTAGAGTTTTTTATTGACAAAGACTTAAGCAGATGCAAAAGCCTGGGCATCCACCCATTGGAAAACACTGCAACTGTATTCCTCTCTTTCAAGGATCTGGATAAGTTCCTGTGGGACTTAGATGTTGACGTCATTAAAATCAAACTGTAGCACAAAAAAGAAGCATGAGCGGCTAACCGACAGCGCCCATGCTTCTTTTTTGCACACATTCTAATATACTTCTAACCTTCGAGAGAACGCTTCTTTGTAATCGTTACCTTTTCATCATAGCAGGTGAAGATTTCATCCACTCTCTCCTTCTTAAGCTTCGGTGTAATCCAACTTACAACCGGTACGATAATTAACCCGGCTATCATCGCAAACGCTCCGGCATTAATCGGTGATTCAATATATTTTAAGAACATATTGGATACTGTAATACCCACGCCAGCTGCAAAGCTCGCCCACACAGCCGCTCTTGTAACCCCTTTCCAGTACAGGCCGTATAAAAACGGCGCCAGAAATGCCCCTGCCAAAGCACCCCAGGAAATTCCCATCAACTGCGCAATAAAGGTCGGTGGATCCATTGCAATGACTACAGACAATACAATGAAGAATACAACCAGTACCTGCATGGTCCGTACCTGCTTCTTTTCTCCCATATTTTTCATGACATTATCTTTCAGAAAATCCAATGTCAGCGTAGAACTTGAAGTAAGAACCAATGAAGCCAGCGTCGACATGGATGCAGAAAGCACAAGTACTACCACAATACCGATCAGAATATCCGGCAGTGTTGACAACATATAGGGAATAATGCTGTCATACACCACTGCTCCCGTCTCAGCATCATAGATGGATGGATTGTCAAATAGTCTCCCAAATCCTCCCAGAAAATAGCATCCACCGGAAATAACCACTGCAAAAAGTGTCGAAATCACTGTTCCTGTATTAATCGCCTTTTCATCTTTGATAGCATAGAATTTCCCAATCATCTGAGGAAGTCCCCAAGTTCCAAGGGATGTCAGGATTACCACACCCAGAAGGTTTAAAGGATCCGGCCCAAAGAAGGAGGTAAACGCTCCCGGCTGCCCTGCCGTCACTGCCACATCACTGGGAATCTCTGCCATCTGACGAATTGCCTGAATAAATCCTCCCTGTCCGCTGAGAACAGCGGCTATAACTGCAACAATACCGCCCAGCATAATGATTCCCTGAATAAAATCATTAATTGCCGTTGCCATATAACCCCCCATAATAACGTAAATGCCTGTAAAAATTGCCATAACAACCACACAGACCGTATATGGAATATCAAATGCCATTCCGAACAATCTGGATAAGCCATTATATACCGATGCCGTATAAGGAACCAAAAAAATAAACACAATAGCGGACGCTGTAATCTTAAGCGCCTTACTGTCAAATCTTTCCCCAAAGAAATCCGGCATGGTCTTAGAATTTAAGTGCTGTGTCATAACCTTCGTACGCCTTCCAAGCACTACCCACGCCAAAAGACTTCCGATAATCGCATTTCCCAGACCAATCCAGGTAGATGCCAGTCCATACTTCCATCCAAACTGTCCCGCATAACCTACAAATACAACCGCTGAAAAATAAGAGGTCCCATAAGCAAAAGCCGTAAGCCAGGGACCTACGGATCGTCCTCCCAACACGTATCCGTCTACACTCGTTGCATGCTTTCTGGAATAGATACCCACCGTCACCATCACCGCAAAAAATACAACCAGCAGAATTAATTTAATAACCATATCTTTCCCTCATCTTTCCTTTTGTTCTTCGCTTTAAACCGTTGCGCTTTAAAGCGTTAAAGCTTATGGATGTATATTACCACACGATTCTTATTTCTGTCAATAGAATAAAAAAAGATGAAGCCGTTACTTCATCTTTTCCACTCTGTCCTGGACAGTCTTATTAAAATTCTCAATCCGTCTGCTGTATGACTCTGCCATATATTTAGAATTCAGCATAAAATCTGCTGTTGCCAGATTGTTCGCAATTGGAATATCATATACTACCGCAATGCGAAGCAACGCCTTCACATCCGGATCATGGGGTTGTGCTTCCAGTGGATCCCAAAGGAAAATCATAAAATCAATCTGTCCCTCTACGATTTTTGCGCCAATCTGCTGGTCTCCGCCTAACGGGCCGCTGCAATATCCTTTTACCGGAAGTTCCGTTTTCTCCGCAATTAACCTAGCAGTCGTCCCTGTCCCACAAAGGAAATGTCCTTTTAATATTTCTTTATTCTTGTCACACCACTCCACCAGTTCTTTCTTTTTCCCATCATGGGCAACCAATGCAATATGCTTTGTCTTACCAATTTCTAATGTTACATACTCTTCATTCAACATATGTTTTGTCATCCTTTCTCATTATCATTTTTCCTCTACCATTGTTCCATTGCATCAAATCTGGATGCTGTTAAAAGTGCAATTAACATCGTAATCATCAGGCAATAAATCGGGAGAATAAAAAATATCAGATTATAATTTACCAATATTCCAAACAGTAATGCTGCCGCAACGCCAATTCCAATCGTCGCCCCCTGCACTACCATAGCAAAAATTGTCTTTCCGGTATTACCCAGGGTATTTCCCAGAATACTTTCTCCTAAAACTTTTATATACAGCCGATTCGCCTGTAAAACAACATAAATCACCAGAGAAGCTGCCATCTGATAGGCAGGAATCCTCCAGGCAATTCCTACCGGAATGATAAATATAATGCCATCAACCAACGCTTTTATGTGTTCCATCAGCGTCGCGTACCACAATTTTTTTATTGCACTGTCAGGGATCAGATAAATATAAGGCTGTTCCAGCTCTTTTCCCCATTTTCCAAGATAACCGGTACATAAAAACACGAAATACGCTTCTACACCCAGCAACGCAATTCCCGGCGGATAATTTTCCGGTCTTCCTATCGCTGCAATACATACAATTACCCCTATCACGCTGTATAATGTCATTGGCCCGAAGATAAAGAATCTTTCCTTTTTATATTCCAAAAGCTGCCTGTAAAATACCGCTTTCGCCCCGCTTCCTTTATAGATTACCCCGGCCTTACGGAATTTTCTCTTCTTGCCGCCAGAAAAAGTAAACTCACCTTTTTTACTTCTGTTTTTCCTCTCCACATAATCATCTGCAAATTTAGCGGCATCCTCATAATATTCTCCGGTACATTGTTTCTTTAGCGCCGCTGCAAATACAACGCCGCATGTAAGCAGATACAGAACCGTACAGACTACATTCAGGGTTGTCGGACCCAGGATAATCAAGCGAACAGCCGCCACATTCCAGCCTGCTACCGGAACCATCTGCAAAGCCTCCAACTCCATCACTTCACGAAATGTAGATACATGGATACCGTTCTTTTTTAAATAGTAAAAAAGAAGCAGCAAAACACAAAAGAACACAAGATAGATACATCTGCAAATAATTTTCACAGCGCTTCCCTGCTGTTCTCCTCCTGTATATAAAAGGATAATCAGACTGCTCTCCAAAATTACCTCCAACACAAAAGAAAAAAGGAACAACAACAGCGCTTTTCCCACCGAGAGGTGAAAAATGCTGACTGCCACTGCAGCAAAAATAATATCCATCAACAAGGTCAGTGCAAAATTCTTCATCGCACTGTGAAGAAGAATCTGCTTAGGACTAATCGGTGTCGGGAATACTAAATGAGAATGGCTTGGCAGAAAAATTACTCCCTTGCGCTTCGCATAGGTAATAAAATTACTTCCTATCTCCAGATAAATCCAAATCGTCAGCACATAGACCAAACCAGTTACAGATGCCAATCCGCCTTCAGCCGCCAGCACGCCCCATCCATACAAAATCATCACTGCATACAAGATACCAATCGCCAGATAAATATAGGTCACCGGTTTCTTCAGCGCTTTGCAGATACGGTTCTTAAGGCTCATTTTTGTCAGATACCAGAGCGCCTTCATGATTCTTCACCGCCTGTCATCTCAAAGAACAATGCATCCAGGTCCTTATCCCCTACCTCTTCTCTGGTATAAGAGCCTATGATATGTCCCTTTTCCATAACGAACATAATATCCCACAAATCCTCTACCATCTCCAGCATATGAGTACTGATCAAAACAGTTACTCCCTGCTGTCCTAATTCCCGAACGACCTCTTTCAGCTCTTTAATTGCCTTTGGATCCAATCCAACCATCGGCTCATCCAACAGAATTACTCTTGGCTTCACCGTCAGGGCACAGCAGATACTAACCTTCTGCATCATCCCCTTGGACAGCTCATTTCCCATCTTATCCTGCTTATCCGCAAGTTCAAATCGTTCCAGCATATCCGTAATCTCTTCTTCCGTTATCTTGCTTCCATATGCCTTCCTGATATATTCCACATGTTCCCTCACCGTCAGCGCTTCAAATAAAGAGGGCATCTCCGGCACATAAGCAAAGATACGCTTTGCTTCCATCTGTTTTGCCGGGAACTCTTGGATTTGTATATTTCCCGAATACCGCAGAAGCCCCGCAATGCTTTTTATAATCGTAGATTTCCCCGCTCCGTTAGGCCCAAGCAATATGCCAATCCTTCCATCCGGGACAGAAAAAGACACCTGATCTACTGCTATCTGTTTCCCATATTTTTTACTTAGATTGTTAATCTGCAACATGATTAATCCTCCAAAAGTTCTTCCCAAAGCTGTCGGTTGCCGCTCTGGCACAGTCTACTGCTTCTCCACAACTTCTCCCTGCTTTTTATAAATACTCCCTGACGGAACAAAGCCTCTCACAGAAGAAAGCGGATAAATATTCGTATGGCTCCCTACTACGCTTCCCGGATTCAAAATAGTTCCACATCCCACTTCTACTTCATCGCCAAGCATAGCACCAAACTTCTTAAGACCCGTTTCTATATTTCCCTCCGGCGTCTTTACAACAACTAATGTTTTGTCAGATTTTACGTTAGAAGTAATGGAACCTGCTCCCATATGAGACTTATATCCAAGAATAGAATCACCCACATAATTATAATGGGGAACCTGTACCTTGTTAAACAAAATGACATTCTTAAGCTCCGTTGAATTACCAACAACCGCCCCTTCTCCTACAATTGCATTTCCACGGATAAACGCGCACTGTCTGATCTCAGCATTCTTCCCGATAATGGCAGGCCCTTTAATATAAGCAGAAGAAAAAACATTCGCCGACCTGGCTATCCACACATCATCCCCAACCTTATCATACTCTTCTTCCGGAAGTGTCTCACCAAGCTTCAGGATAAATTCACTGATTTTTGGAAGAACTTCCCATGGATAGGTCACTCCATCAAAAATGTCTTTTGCAATCGTCTCTTCCAGCGTATACATTTCTTTCACTGTTATTTCCTTCATTTCTTCTCTCCTTTATTTCCTTTTTTATAAAACTGCGCCGCCTTATCATAACAACTCTGCAGCTGATATTGATTATGCATTCCCAACACACTATTGGTTCGGGAAAGAATAAAATGTTCCAATTTCTGCATGTATTCCTCGGACGTAATCTCTCCCTCTGCCACGTAAGTAAGTCCCTTCTCCCAGCTTGCGGTAAGCTCCGGGTTCAGGAGAGACTTAATCGAATGATCCACCACATCGTAAATCATCTCTCCCTGTAAGGTCGGCGTCACAATCTGAGTCTTCTTATTCAACGCCAGATATTTATTATGAAACAATTTCTTAAGAATCTCTCCCCGGGTAGCACTGGTTCCAATTCCACTTCCTTTTATCTGTGCCCGCAGCTCTTCATCTTCAATAAGCTGCCCTGCATTCTCCATAGCAAGAATCAAAGACCCTGAATTATAGCGTTTCGGAGGTGATGTTTTCCCCTCCTTAATATTCAGTCCCATCACCGGAAGTATCATCCCCTTCTTCAGGGACTGTATCCTTTCAAAAAAGGCAGTATCCGTATTCCCTGTATCTGCCGGGCCTTCCTCCATCTGTTGTTTTTCATCAGGCACCGAAGCATTCTTCTTCGGATTCGGTACTCCCAGCACCTTCAGATACCCTTCCTCTGCCAGAACCTTGAAATTAGCAAAAAACTGCTCTTCCCGCATCTTTGTAATGATTGCCACTTTCTGGTATATTGCAGGCGGATAGAAAATACTTAAAAATCTTCTCACAATCACATCATATACCTGCCTTGCTGTATACGGCAGGCTTTTCAGAGCATTCATTCCCTGCCCTGTCGGGATAATTGCATAATGGTCGGTAATCTGCTTATCATTCACATACCTCGTCTTCGCCAGCCCCTTATGGCTTCCCATGGCCGCGATTTCATTCAGATAAGGGACTGACGTCTCATACTTCATCAAACCATTCAGATTCTTATGAATTTCCTTCGCCACTGCCGTAGACAGAACTCTAGCATCCGTTCTCGGATAAGTCACAAGTTTTTTCTCGTACATCTCTTGCACAATCTGCAAAGTCTCATCCGGACTGATTTTAAATCTCCTGGAACATTCATTCTGAAGCTCCGCAAGATTGAATAAGAGAGGCGGATTTTTCTTTTCCTTTTTCTTCTCAATAGAAAGGACTTCACACTGCAAAGGAGTTTTTTCTTTCAAATAAGAAACCAGTTCCTCTGCCTTTTCTCTCTCTTTAAACCCATTTTCCTTATACAAATCAAAAGACTGAAAATAACGGGATCCCTTCACCGCCTTCCATTCTCCCTCAAAAGTCTGTCCACCGGCATCTACTATATTCACCACCCGGTAAAAGGGGGTCTCTACAAACTCCCGTATTTCTCTTTCTCTGCGCACTACCATTCCCAGCACACAGGTCATGACCCTTCCAACGGATATCACAGAATATTTACTCTTTAGATAATTGGATATGCTGTCTCCATACTTCAGTGTCAGAAGCCTGGAAAAATTAATTCCCATCAGATAATCTTCTTTCGCCCTAAGATAGGCGGAGGAAGAAAGGTTATCATATTCTGACAAATCCTTTGCCTCGCGGATACCGCGCAGGATTTCTTCCTCAGTCTGAGAGTCAATCCACACTCTTTTTCTCTTCTTCCCCTTCACACCTGCCATCTGCTCTACTAAGCGGTAAATATATTCTCCCTCCCGCCCGGAATCAGTACAGACATAGATAGTCTCTACATCTTTTCGGTTCAGAAGCCTCGATACAATCTTAAACTGTTTCTCCACTCCGGGAATTACTTCATATTTAAATTCCTTTGGTAAAAACGGCAGAGTCGCAAGACTCCACCGCTTATATTTCTCATCATAAGCTTCCGGGTAGCTCATCGTCACCAAATGTCCCACACACCATGTCACAATGGCATCCTCTGACTCTATGTATCCGTCGTTTCTTCTGCCGGACAGCTTTAACGCTTTGGCAAATTCCTGTGCCACACTTGGTTTCTCTGCAATATATAATGACTTGCCCATAAACTTCTATGTTCTCCTATTTCCTAAAGATGCGCATAACGCGCTCTGCAAAGGAGGTTCTTTTCTCTACCGTCACGGTCTTCCTCGCATAGAGCGCTTCTTTCATAAATCTCTCCTGAGAATTAATGAGCGGCTCTTTCTGCTCTTTCTTCCTGTACACACCGTCACTGTGCAATTCACGTGCCTTTACATTATCCGCCAGCATAACATCCAGATAATGGTTGACCTGCTTTTTAACATTTTCATCCAGGATAGGACATGCAACCTCCACACGTTTCTCCGTATTGCGTGTCATCATGTCCGCAGAGCCAATGTAAATCTTCTGACCCGCTCCCGTACCGAAGCTGAAAATCCTGGGATGCTCAAGATAGCGTCCCACGATACTTGTCACAGAAAGATTATCCGTATACCCCTTTACTCCCGGAAGTATACAACAGATTCCCCGGACAATCAAGTCAATCTTCACTCCCGCCCGGGAAGCTTCTGATACCTTCTCAATAAAATCAACGTCTGTCACCGAATTCATTTTCATCACAATGCGGCCGTTAGGTCCTTTTTTGATTTCTTCATCCATCAAATGCAGTACCTTAGGCTTTAAGCTTGTAGGTGAGACAATCAGATGCTTATAAACGCCATCCAAATTACTGATGGACATATTTTTAAAGAATTCCGACGCATCCGCGCCGATTTCCTTATTTGCCGTCATCAAAGACAGATCTGTATACATAGCCGCCGTCTTCTCGTTATAATTACCTGTACCAATCTGCGTAATATATTGAATCTCATTCTTATTGCGATAAGTAATCAGGCAGATCTTAGAATGTACCTTATACCCTTCAAAGCCATAGATGACACGGCATCCCGCTTCCTCCAGGCGCTCAGACCAGTCAATATTATTCTGCTCGTCAAACCGGGCACGCAGCTCAATTAAGACCGTAACTTCCTTCCCGTTCTCAGCCGCCGCACAGAGGTATTCCACCAGACGTGCCTTCTTCGCCAGTCGGTAAATGGTAATCTTAATCGTCATGACACTTGGATCTGAAGCCGCCTCTTTAATCAACTGCAGGAACGGCTCCATACTCTCATATGGATAGAACAGCATAATATCGTTCTTCTTAATCTGACGCATCACACTTCCATCCTGCACATGTCTGGATATCTGCGGTGAAAATGGCTTATCGGTCAGAGACCGCTTCATTGCATCCGGAAGATTGCCGCTGATTGCAAACATATAATCCAGCTTCATAGGCATCTTGGTGCGGAAAATCTGCTCCTTCTTAATATTGAACTTTGTGCAGAAATACTTCTCCGTCTCCGGGCTTAGCTTCTCTGCAATCTCCAGACGCACCACCGCCATCCTTTTGCGCTTATGCAGACTCTGCTTCATCAGATAACGGAAATCATCATTAATCTCCAACAGTTCATCATCCGGCGTGATATCGGCATTCCGCGTCACACAGATATAATTCTTATCAGACACTTCATAATGCTCGAATACCAGCTCTATATACTCCATAATCACCTTTTCCATGCGGATATAGCGGATATCATGCCCCGGCAGATATAGAATATCTGAAACAAACTTCGGCACCGGAATAATGCCAAGCATATTCTTATTATCAGCTTTCAGATTCGCAGTCACATAAATGTCTTTATTAATTAAATGCGGAAACGGATGATTGGCATCCACAATCTGCGGCGACAGAATCGGAAGAATCTCTTCTTTAAAGTACTTCTTTACATATTTCTTCTCACCCTGCTCTAACTCCTTAAAATCCAGCCCACAGACACCGTAAGGATGGAGCTGCTTCTTAATCTCCGCATAAGTCTTATCCCGTTCCTTATAAAGCGGCGCTACCGCCTCATATATTTTCTCAAGCTGTTCCTTCGGCGTCATACCCGAACGACTGTCCCTGGTCTTTGCATCCGTCGCCGCCATATCAAAAAGGCTTCCCACACGGATCATAAAAAACTCATCCAGATTACTTGTGAAAATCGCCACAAATTTCATCCGTTCCAACAGCGGAACCGTGGGGTCTTGCGCCTCTTCAAGTACTCTTTGGTTAAACTTCAGCCAGGATAATTCTCTGTTTTGTGTGTAATTCAAAATCTCTTCTTTCATTTTCCGTTTCCTCTTTTTGCTTAAAAATCTTTTCTTTCATTTTATCACCAACAATGCTCAAAAGAAAGCCCATGTTTTGTAAACATTACGTTAAGCAAATGTTATATCCTTTATTTCTTTAAAATCAATGCCACAAAGGACAGATCTTCTTTCCCGGTATTCTTGATTCCATGTCCGCAGCCATCCTTACAGAATGTTACATCTCCGGCCTCTACAGGAACTGCCCTGCCATCATCTTCATACATTCCCGTACCGGAAAGGATATAATAAGTCTCTGTCTCACCGTGATGCTCATGATGTCCCAGCTCACATCCCGGCTTCAGAGTCACACGGCTGAACATCTTGCAGTGTTCTCCCAGCTCTTCCGGTAAAAGCAGTGCTTCCTTCATAATAAAACCTGCTCCTCCATTCACACGTTCTACTGTAACAACTTCTCTTTCTCCCGCTTTTGTCATAAAATACGCCTCCTTTTGTATTTCATTGTAACAGATAACGGGCAGAGTCGTAAAGCAACACTTTCCGACTCTGCCCGTTAATTAATTGACAATTCTATAATATTCCTTTGCTGTCATTCCGAATACAATTCCATAAAATATCGCAAACACCACCACAGTTGCAATAGTACAGCTCAAAAACAACGGCACATTTACCAGATTCAACACAGCCAGCAGCTTCGTAATAACTTTAAACGCTACTGCGATATGAATAATTGCCACTACAAGGGGCAGGAAAAATACAGTAAGTATCTGGCTTCGGATGGAACTTCGGACTTCCCGTTTGCTCATTCCCACCTTCTGCATAATCTGATAACGCTCTTTGTCGTCATATCCCTCCGATATCTGCTTATAGTAAATAATCAGAACCGTCGCCATCAGGAAAAGAAATCCCAGGTAAATTCCAATGAATAATAAACTGCCATACAGAGAGTAGAAGCTTCCCCGGCTCATCTCACGGCTTTCATATACGCTGTCTCCTATTTCATTCGTAATTCTTCCCTGCATCCCCTCTGTCGCAGCAGTACAATCCTTTTCTTTGCCTTTTAAATCAAAAGACCATTTATGCTGCATTGCGTAACTTCGCTGCTTCCATTCTTCCTGAAGGCTGCTGTTCTCGGAGACACTTTGAAGAAAGGCCTGGATTGGAGCCTCATCAGCAAAAATCACATAATATCCTTCTACAATCCTGGATGCATTCTTAGGCTCCAGCTTCATACTTTTAAGCTCTTTTGCCACACGATAAGTCTGATCATCAATCTGGATGGTATTCTTCCCATACAGCGCTTTCTCTGTCGTATATACAATTACCTCATCTGGCGCCAGAGACATATCGTCACTCTCCATCCGATTATAATCCTCCTGCAAAATCATGTAAAATTCGCACACATTTTTGGTTCCGTAACTTCCCTGATCAGTCAGAAAAAAATGTGTTCCTTCCTTTACTGCAGATAAGGCGGCAATGTGATATTCCAACTCATCCGTTATCTCCACTTCATTTTTTTCTGTCTCTTCTACGACAATTTCTCTTATCCTCTCTTCATCCTCTGCATTTGTCTTATATTTGGTGATAGCAATTTCATGAGGAAACCTGGTTTTCAGCACATCCTCCATCCCCACATACAGAGATACTGTAGTAGATACCATTACCAATACCATCGTACTTAAAATACAGATGTTAGCAAGGCCTACTGCATTCTGCTTCATTCGGTAAATCATACCGGATATTGCCGTAAAGTGCTTCATTTTATAGTAATATTTTTTATTTTTCCGCAGCATTTTCAGGAGCGCAATGCTTCCCGCTATGAACAAGGCATACGTCCCCAGCACTACGCAGATGACTGCCAAAAAGAAGGCTTCCAATGCTGCAATCGGCGACTCCGTTGTCAAGGCAATATAATAACCGATTCCCAACGCCAAAATACCAAAGAGGGTCAACACCCATTTGGTCTTCGGTTCTTTCTCTCCCTGATTGCTCCCCCGCAGAAGCTCCACCGGATTCGCAAGCCTGATCTGAAGCAGGTTATAGCACAACGTCATCGCAAAAATCACGCCAAATAGAACCAGTGTCCGAACCATGGCTGCAGCTGAAACCTCAAAATTCATTCCCACATCATAATGCAGAATCCTAAGCAGCACCAGCCACATTAATTTACTAAATGCAACTCCAAGAGCCAATCCTGCTGCTACGCTTACAATGGCAGTAAATATAGTCTCTATGGTAAGCATTTTAGCAATATGCCTTTTCCCCATTCCCAGAATATTGTAAACGCCAATTTCTTTTTTCCTGCGCTTAATCAGAAAGCTGTTCGTGTAAAACAGAAAAATCACAGAGAAAACTACGATAATCCTGCAGGCATAGTTCAGAATCAGCTGTACATTTTCCTCTTTTACACTTCCATTCTGAGAAAGAGAATCCATAATGTAATACATCATAACCGTAAGGATTGCTGTAAAAATATAGGGAATATAAGTCTTCCAATTATTTTTCATGTTCGCGGAAGCAAGTCTTATATAAATAGAGCTATTCAAGTTCCTCACCTCCTGCGATCAGGACGGTAAGTGTATCTGAAATCCGCTGGTACATCTGTTCATTGGTGAGATTTCCCCGGTACAGTTGATGGAACACTTCGCCATCCTTGATAAACAGTACTCTGTTCGCTGTACTTGCCGCCTTCACACTATGGGTTACCATCAAAATAGTCTGTCCATCCTGATTAATTGTGGTAAAAAGATTCAAAAGCTCATCGGATGCCTTTGAATCCAAAGCCCCCGTCGGCTCATCCGCCAGGATCAATTGCGGCTTCGTAATCAGCGCCCTTGCCACTGCCGCCCTTTGCTTCTGCCCTCCTGACACCTCGTAGGGGAATTTTTGCAGGATTTCCTGAATTCCAAGCTTCTGCGCAACCGGTAAGATACGTTTCTGCATTTCCTCATATTTCTTTCCCGAAAGGACCAGCGGAAGGAAGATATTATCCTGGATAGAAAACGTATCCAAAAGATTAAAGTCCTGAAACACAAATCCCAGGTTCTGCCTCCTGAAAGCCGCCATTTCCTTCTCTTTAATCTTACTTAAATCATTGCCTTTCAGATATACCTTTCCTTCTGTAGGTTTATCAAGGGCTGCCAGGATATTAAGAAGCGTCGTTTTCCCGGATCCCGATTCTCCCATAATCGCCACATATTCTCTCGGCTCCACCGAAAAATTAACATTGCGGAGCGCCTCCACCTGATTTCCTCCAAAACGGGTCGTATATATTTTTTTCACATTTTTTACTTCCAATATACTCATCATTTTCCCTCCTTCATTGATATCCTTATTATATAGAAGAGGAAAATGTCGTTCCATCGAATCAGCTAACATCTCCCTTACATTTTTGTCACATTATTCAACTGTCATTTCTTTTCGTCCCAGAATCAGATATACCTTCGTCCCCTTCCCCGCCACTGAATCAATAGCAATACCATGGGAAAGCTTATCCATCACACGCTTACACAGATACAGCCCGATTCCTGTTGATTTCCCATCTCTGCGTCCATTATATCCTGTAAAGCCACGTTCAAATACGCGAGGCAGTTCTTCTGCTTCAATCCCGATTCCGGTATCTTCAATCACCAACGCCTGATTCTGTGTATAAATGGAAATCTTCCCTTGTTTCGTATATTTCAGTGCATTCGATAATATCTGCCCAATTACAAACACCAGCCATTTTTTATCTGTCAAAACTTTTCTGTCATCTATGTCAATTTCAAGTTTTATCTTCTGCAGAATAAACAATTGCGAATATTTACGAACCGCCTGCTTCGCCAGTTCTTCCAGCGAGTGCCACTGAAATACCATGTCCGCGGACATGGAATCCATACGAAGATAGGTAAGTACCATATCCACATATTGTTCTATTTTAAAAAGTTCAGCCTTCAGCGCCCTGGTATACTCCGTATCCTGTGATTCTTCCTGAGACTGCAGGAGAATCCGCATCGCAGAGATTGGTGTTTTTATCTGATGCGCCCACAGACTGTAATAATCCATCATATCCTGCTGTTCCGTCAGATATTCTGTTTTCTGCTCATTTATCGTGTCGAGGAGTTCTCTCACCATCCACTGATAATCTTCTTCCACCAAATTTTCCGGTTCGGGAAGCATCTCCCACTGTGTCTTCGTCTTCCCTTCTAACTCCAGAAGCTCTTTATGCTTCTTTCGATATCTCATAAAATCCATCGTCCAGAAAAACAGCAGCCATAGAGTCGACAGAAAAACGGCATAGGAAAGTGCCTCTGTCTTTACGCCATAAAGGGAAAAAATAATTACGAATATTCCCATAAATCCCAGATATGTCCCAATATGCCATCGTTCCTTCTTTACATAACCACAAAATACTTTCATGCTTTCACCATATACCCAATTCCTTTTTTTGTAACAATCATATCTGCATGTCCTGCCAGAGAAAGCTTTTTACGAAGCCTTGCCACATTCACTGTAAGGGTATTGTCATCGATAAATTCATCACTCTCCCAGAGTCTTTCCATAATATCGTCCCGGGAGACAATTTTCCCCTTATTCTCCAAAAGCATCTGCAAGATTTTAAATTCATTTTTTGTAAGCTCTGTCTTCTTACCCTGACAGGTAAATGCTGCATCGCCCAGATCCAAACTAATTCCTTTGTATTCTATTATATTTGACATACCTGCGAAGGAATAGGTTCTTCTCAAAATTGCCTGCACCTTGGCAGTCAGCACATTTAAATCAAAAGGTTTCTCAATAAATTCATCCCCGCCTATACTCATCGCCATAACAATGTTCATCTTATCATCGGCAGACGAAATAAAAAGAATCGGTACCGTCGACACCTTCCTGATTTCCGTACACCAGTAAAACCCATCAAAAAAGGGGAGTCCGATATCCAACAGGATAAGATCTGCTCCAAAATCTTCAAATTCTCCCCGGATATTCTTAAAATCTTCTGCGCACTGCACTTCGTAATCCCATTTTTTCAAATGACTCATCAATGTCTGTGCAATCGTCTTATCATCTTCAACAATAAAAATCCTGTACATTGCTGTCTTCCTACCTCCATTCAGACAACAGTGTACAGGATTTATTTTTCATTTTCTACATTTTCAATTATTCTTTTAAAAGAATTCATAAAATCTTAATGGTAAGATTTACTTCGATAATTTTGCAGGAGCGTCGTTCGGCAAGTCGCCAACCAGTTTGTATTCTACGTCTCCGTTAAGCGGATCGCCAACCTGAACTGGACGTTCATCATCTTTCTGCCATACAAACCAACCGCCGTCATATAATTTCATATCATCTACGCCATTCTCATAGCAGATAAACCATGGAACACATGCTCTCCAGCCAGTACCACAGTAGAATGCCAGTTCATTTTCAGATGAATAACCATATTTCGCCCACAGCTCATTTGCCTTGTCCAGACTAATTACAGTTCCATCTTCATTATAATAGGAATCTGTATTTTCTCCCCAGACAGCGCCTTTTGGCTCACCAGCCTTATGGATATATCCATAGCCGCTGACCTGTCCGGTATATTCTTCGTAACTCCTGATGCTGACTAACTTAAAGTTATCATTCAACGCATTGTGTAAAATATAATCTTCATCAATTACCCAATCCGGATGCTGTGGAACGGTTGTGCCAAATTCTTCAACTGCCTCTCTGACTTTTCCTTCCCCTTCTTCAATCGGATATCCAGCCTCTTTCCATGCATTCATATCTCCGTCAAGCAACTTAACATTTTCTACACCTGCCCACAGGCATACAAATGCAAGACGCGCACCTGCAGAACTTCCATAACAGATAACTGTAGTATCTTTCGTAATTCCGTTTTTCAGAAGGAACTGTTCTATCTCTTCTGGTGTACGGATATTCCAGTTAACATCTTCTTCGATATCATCTGAATTAATGTGGATCGCACCCGGGATATGGCCTGCCTGGAAAGATTTGGATGTTACGCCCCAAGAACATTCCATAATCACATAATCATCAGCCTTCGGATTCGTTCCATCCACAAAGCTCTTTACATATTCCGGAGATACATAAGACTGTCTGGATGTCACCTGGTCAAACCGATCAATAATCGTTGCGCATTCAGCCCGGTTCGCACTTCCCTGTGGATTAATCTTTCCATTATCTCCGGTAATAATCTTATCTGCAACACACCAGGAAACCGCCTCTTCAGCAAATCCTGTCACGCTTTCTGCATCAGGATAAGCACTGAAATCCACACTATCAGCAATATCATATCCCTTGTAGTCCGCATAACGGTACATTAACGTAGCCATCTGTTCACGCGTAATCTCATCATTCGGTCCGAATTTTCCAGAATCTGAGTATCCTGTAATAATTCCTTCACCTGCAGCCCAGGTTACAGCTTCCTTGTACCAATCCTGATCCAAATCCGGGAAACTTACCTTGTTCTCTTTCACTTCCGGTTCTCCTTCAAGCCGATACAAAATTACTGCAAACTGCGCACGCACAAGACTATCCCCTGGTGCAAAAGTCTCCTTATTCAGACCAGTCATCAGCCCCTTGTCATACACATTTTTCACATAGCTGTAATACCAGCTATTTTCTGCAACATCCGTATACGGAAGCGCTTTCTGCTCTGCTTCACTTACAAATTCCAAATTTGCACTGCCAAGCACCACAACACCTGCCAGAAGAAGCGATAATCCTCTTTTTCTCATTGAAAAGCCCTCTCTTTCCTCAATATTTTTCTTCATTATACCTTTGGAAAAAAGGACTTTCAAATTGTTTTTATCAATATATAGTTCGAATTATAGATATTACTAATGAAAGAAATGGGCACCTATCTGCATTCCATAACCACCCTGATCGAAATACAGACAGTTCCCGACGGGATTCACTCCCGCAAGGGCATCTTCTGCCGCCTGCATTGCTGCCTGTGTATAGCCTGCTGATACACGTACATTGTCCAGCCATCCTGTCATTGCAGGAGTAAATTGTCCTGACTGATAGATGACCTCCTCTATACTGTTTGGATAAGAAGCGCTGTTCACCCGGTTCATGACTACAGCTCCTACTGCAACCTGCCCTTCATAGGACTGATTGCCTGCTTCACAGAAAATGATAGATGCCAAAAGCTCCCGTTCCCTCTGTCCGGCGGCCGCTGCCGCTTCTTCTGCACGACGTGCTTCCTCTTCTGCCTTTCGTGCTTCCTCTGCTTTGATTGCTTCTTCCGCTTTTGTTTGCAGAACTTCTTTCGCTTTTCCCACCGTCGTAAGCGTAACCGCATTGGATAAAGCTTCATTTACTCGGCCATGTTCCTGTACTTCTGAAGCTTTCATATCTGCCGTATCTTCCGGCTGCAGAGCCGCTGCCCGGCTGGTAAATCCCGCTGCCAAAAGCGTCGCTCCCAATACAGCCATAACTGCTTTCTTTTTTATTTTATAATTCAACATTTGATACCCTCCTGTAAATATTTCAGATATAATGCAAAAATTGTTTTAATAAAGTATACTCATTTTTTTCAACTTTATTACAATTATTACAATTCCATTACATCACAACGGAGGGTATCTTAACACATCCTATTTTTTATGTCAAATACAAGTATTGGCAGGCCTTCCTCTATTTTCTAATTATAAAACTTCTCCATAAATCTTTGGATAATAATTGCGCATTCCGCACGGCTTGTGCTGCCCTGTGGGTCAAGACGATAAGAGCCATCTTCATTTTCTTTTCCTTCAATGATTCCATTTTCTACCGCCCACTTCATAGCAGTTTCTGCGAATTCGCTTACCTGTTCTGCATCAGAAAAGCTGCTGAGGTCTGCTGTCTTTGAAATATCGTATTTCTTATAATCCGCATAACGATACATCATAACTACCATCTGCTCACGGGTAATCGGATCGTTCGTTCCAAAGTATCCGGAATCTGTATATCCGGTAACAACCTTCGCATCAGCCGCCCAGAGAACTGCCGTTGAATAGAACTGTCCATCCGGTACATCCGGGAATCTATTCGTATACGCTGCAGCCGGCTTTCCTTCCATTCTGTGAAGGATGGTTGCAAACTGTGCACGCGGCAGGATTTCATATGGTGAGAAATGCGTAGGATCTGTACCCGTCATGGTTTCTGCAAAGTAGTTGTGGTATGCTCCATCGTAGAACCAATCAGTTTCTGTTACGTCTTCGTATGGAAGTCCCTTGCTTTGCAGAGCCTTTGCCGCTTTGTCAAGCGCTGCAGCCGCATCATCAATTTCTTTCTGCGTTGCATCCGTGTCTGCCAATACCTCTTTTGCCTGATTCAAAGCTTCTTCGTAAGCTGCCCAGCTTTCTTCCGTATACTTAACTTTCTCTGTATCCGCTACTGCTGCCTTAACCGCTGCTTCCAAAGCTGTCTTGTCTGTTTCATTCGGTTTTTCCGCTTCTTTAACAGTTACCTTAAAGGTGTCTGTCTTTCCTTCATATGTTACCGTTACTGTCTGCTCACCAGTCTTAGTCGTATCATAACCGCTTACTTCGCAGTCCGTTACTGCAATATCTTTTGTTGTACCATCGCTGTATTTTGCAGTCACTTTCATTCCGTCAAGGTCAAGCTCGTCACCTACTGTGTACTCCGTCTTCGTCGGTGCTGTTACCGTAATGGATACTACCGTTACAACCGGTTCCGGTTCCGCCGCCTTCAGCTCATTCTGTGCTTTGGTAAGAGCTGCCGCTGCTGCATCTACTTCTGCCTGTGTTGCCGCATTGCTTGCATAAATATCATTCGCCGTCTTCAACGCTTCTGCATATACTTTCCAGGTAGCTTCTGTATACTCATCCTGATTTCCTACGGATTCTGTTGCATCAATGGCTGCCTTCAATGCATCTTTTTCTACATATTTCAGCGCCTCTGCTGCAATTTCTTCCGCCGTCATAACACGGCTTACAATCTTATAATTGTCAATCAGGCCGGTCATATACTCTCCACTCACCCAAGTGGATTTGCCAATGTAGAGGATACTGTTGTCTCCCAGTAATTCAGGAATCGATACAATACTTTCTTCCCGTCCTGCTTCTACACCATTTACATAGAGAATCGTCTCATTCTCTGCATAAACAACGGTGATATAAGACCACTTATTCTCACCTGCCGCATATTCCGGTGAAACAGGTCTTGTCTGCTTATTGCTATTATAACGCTCTGCCTTTATCGTACCATTGGCATCAAAGATTCCCAGGTACTTTTCACTCTGCCACTCCTGCTTGCTTGCATTCGGAGCTGCAAAGAATCCCCAGTTTGTCGCACTCCGTCCAGGATTGATCTGGAAGGATACGGTCATTTCTTCCACACCTGTCAACAGGCTTGTACCGTCTTTTGCTGTTACATTCAGGAACTGGCTGATTCCATCCAGCTTCAATGCCTTTCCTGTACCATGGTCAACCAGTGTATAAGTACCGGATGCCTCCGCGTTGCCGCCGTCAAATGCTTCGCCTTCTGCCGGAGCTGCATCGAAGTTAAAGTCTGCCAAAACTTCTGGAATTTCTCTGGGTTTTGTCTCCAGATTAGAAAATGCTTCCTTCAGCGCTTTTACTGCATTATCTACCGCTTCCTGTGTAGTATTACCTGAATCCAAAATCTTTTTCGCTTCATCCAGCGCCGCCTGATATACTGCCCAGCTTTCTTCTGTATATTTCACACTGTCTTCTTCCGAAACAGCTTTGTCAACAACATTCTGCAGAGCCGTCTTATCTACATACTTAATATACTCTACTCCGCATACCGTACATTTTGCTCCTGTCTCTCCGGCATCCTCACCATAATGCAATTCCTTCTTCTGCGTCCCACAAAGATTACATTTTACTGTATGATACGTTGTATCCGGTGTAATGGCAGCATCCCAGACATATTCATGCTTAAGCATACTTCCCTTTAACGGCTGTGTATCAACTGCGCCGCATTCACATACTGCTGACTGTGTTCCATCCGTAATACAGGTGGCGTTATTGTCAGAAGTATATTCCCCAAATATATGCTGATGAACACTTCCATCCGCAGATTTCGACACACGTTTAAAAAGGGAAACATTATCACCCGAACCAATCGTAAATCCATTGTTATACACAAGCGTACTGAAGTCATTCGTTCCACTGGTTCCTTTATATCCGGTAAGAACCCCATTCGCATAACCAAATCTGGTATAATATCTGCTGTCAAAGTGATTGCCTGTAATCTTAACTGCTCCATCTGAAGGATACAGATAGATTACCTCTCCGCCTGAAGAATCTTTATAATCATAATTCCAGGTACTGAGCCAAAATTCATTCTCTCGAACCTGATAAGAATGCACTACTGCATTGTCATTATATGGAGCTGCATAATCAATATAGAGCGTTCCATCTTCGTTTGCTTTCACTTCAACTGCTGTCTCTCCAATGGTTCTCTTGGTTATTGTCATGGCTTTTGCCTGTCCTGCGCCATTCTCTGAAACAATCAGATATTCTCCATTGGATCCCAGCGAATCAACTTTCTCCCAAATCTGCTCTGCAGGATCTTCTTTTTCATAAATATACACATGACTGTTTCTCGGATCCGTAGAAGTAGACGTTCTGCCGAACTTTAACACCTTGCTTCCTACGCTGTAACGAAGGAATCTGGTATCATCACTATTTGGCACAAGCTGATTTACAACATTGTCGCTTTCACCTGCCACCCCTGTCTTATAAGTCCAGAAATATGACTCCCAGGCACTGGTTGGGTCTGTCCCGAATGCCGGAGCAGAGTTTTCGTTTTTCAGAAAATTCTTTGTGGAAATATTCTGAAGCATGTAACCGACTCCCGGGTTCGCGCCCGTGTTATAAGTACAATCCCAACGGCACGCTGAAAGCTCAGAACTTAAAGGAAGGCAAATCTCATTTCCATCATCCGCTATCCAAGTATTGTCTACCGTTGTAACATTAGAAGTTCCATCTGTCAGCATATATTTTATACCATTATTTGTGTAAAACTCACTATTCCATACTAACAAATACTCTTTTCCGGGAGTCAGGGTATCCACAAGATGATAGGAAACTGTCTCTTCATTCGATTCATATTGCGCATAAAGGACGGTGTCCCGCTCTATATAAATGCTGTCGCCCGGCTGATACTGATTTCCTGTTCCATCTGCATTTGTACTCCAACATTTAAACCGTGCCCCTTCCTTTTCCGGGGTTATACGGCTAACCGTGTCCCAGGACTGCACTGTTTCGCAGCCATCAATCTCCGTACCACCATTAGACTGATAAGTTACCCTGTATGTTTCTCCATAATTCAGAGCATCTGCATGATTTCTGTTTAGGGATACAGAATATTTATCAAGCAATCCATCTGCATGATACCTTGCCACTTCAATCCTGTCGTCATAAATCAGCCACTCACTGACCGTAAGTTCATCCGTAGGTTCTATATCAGAAGGATTATTGTTAATGTCTCCGATATACCCTACATATCCATAATTCATGTATGCAAAATTGAGAACCGTAGAAGTTCCTGATTTATTTGCAATACTGGTTTCCGTACATACTCCTAGTTTATCACCTTTTGTAAAACCGGTAATAGAACCGCCTACAAGTTCATCGCCATTCGTATGATTATGTCCGAACAGATAGATAATATCCAATTTCTTCGCCGCTTCATTAATCACATCAAAAAGCAAATATGCGTATTGGTTATTCCCATCCTTACGATCAATATCATAATGAAGTCCGGTATGGGTAGCAATAAAAATCGGACGCGTCTCGCCTGCTTCTATTTTGGCAGAAAGCCAGCTTTCTAATGCCTCCGCCGTTCCTTCTACAATTGTCCGCACACTGCTATCCCCTTGCTTGCTTGGAAAATCATCTTCATTGATAACATAGACAATAAAATCATCATACTCAATTGCCCCCGTAGATGAGAGTCCTGCTGTCGCCGCCGGGTCATGATTCCCCTGTACCAAAATCATTTCTTCATCTGTAAGATTGCTCCATTTGCTTCTTACAATACTTTTTACCTGTCTCATCCCTTCTTCAGAAGTCGAAGTTGAATCCAAACAGGAAAAATCTCCTCCGAAAATCATGTAATCCGGCCTGACTCCTGCGTCATACGCTCCGTTTACAAGACCTGTAAGCTGCGGCTGAAGCGTCGCCCAGTCGTCTACTCCATCCGGCCACAGCCATCTTTGATAATCTGAAAATGTCAGAATACTCACACGTGGAGCCTGGCTCCCGGAAGCAGACACCTCCAATTTTTGTGTAGGAAATATTCCCAGTAACATTGCGAGTACTATCAATAATGAAAGCACTCTTTTTCTGTGTTTTTTCATTTGCATCCTCCTTTTTTGTTTATTTAGCCGTCATAAAACCATAAAACTATATTCAGTATACCCTACTGCAAATTCCGGCTCATCTGACCACGCATTCCGCTAAGAGCTGATCAGTCTTTCCGGATGTAACTGAACGCGTTTCCGCTTCAG
>NZ_JAOQJU010000028.1:0-44093 GCF_025567385.1 Dorea acetigenes | reverse complement strand
CATTGCTTTTTTATTTGCAAAAGTGATGAATGCCTTGAAAATATAAGGTTTTAAAGAAAAATAGGACTGTAAAACTTTACAGTACCAGCATCCAGAGAGGGGTGGTATTATGAAAGGGACTAAAATTAACGACAAAAAGATATTTATTTTCATTCTTATCTTATGTGTCCTTGCAGTTGTGATTATCATAGCGTTTAAAGTTCGAGGGGAATATGAGACTCCCGAAACCACCGGAGGACTGGAGGATCGGAAGCTGGATCCCGATGTGAAAAAACTGTTTGAAGCAGACAGTGATTCTGCCGGGGATTATGAAGTCTTTCTATGTGAGAATTTTTACGATAATCCGGATGGGCAGGAATATCTTGTGGATGATCCGGAGACCGCGGATTATGTGGTAGAAAGCCTGAGTTCTCTTTCCATTAAGGAAATTCTGCCGACAAGTTCTTATTATGGGCGTGAGGAGAATGGATTAGGAATCAAGATTTCCTCGAAGAGAATCGGAGGCGAAGATTGTTCCGTTGTGATTCTGGGAAAAAGTAAAGAAGGCAATTATGTACTCAGCCTTGCGGAGGATAATGCGATCATGGCGGAGGTCGTAGAGGGTGAGCTTGATTATGCCTATCTCAAAGAGCTCTACCAGGAGGCAGCAGAAGAAAAATAGGAGTTAGAAGTGAGGATAGTATAGAAGCATCAGAAAAATAAAGGACATCTACATCTGAAAACCAGGTGTGGATGTCCTTGGTGTTATTTTCCGGCTTTTTCTTTTAAGCGGGCCATAAATCCTTTTTTCTTTTCCGGTGCCTCAAGTGGTCCGCGGATTCCTCTTACGGATGTGATATAGATGCCGCTCACGGTTGCTTTAACTTCTTTCTTGATCGGAACCTGTGGGAAGATAGAAGCATCGCACATGAAAGTCATAATCTTTGGGCCAACCTTTGCCTTAACGACCGGCACTTTGGAACGGCGCAGGTATTTCGGCGTGTTCTCTACCACAAAAGAGGGGAAACCGGCGTCTTTTAACCGCAGCTTTCCTTTATCGATAATCAGCATGGAGACGGTCTGCTTGACAGCGTCCAACTGTTCTTGCTGTTCTGCCTGCTTTTTTTCGGCTCTCTTTCCTAAAAAATACAATACAACGACTGCAATAATCAATACGGCCAATATGATTAATAAAACCAGTGTCACCTTACTCACGGGGGAACCCTCCTATATCTAATGTAATTTCACAAGTTTCATTTTAGCATTGTTTTTAGGGAAGTGCAAGTGATTTGCGATTTTAGGGTTACTTTTCGGGAAGAAAGAGGATATACTGTATAGGTGAGGTGAAGAAAGTGCTTGATATGATAGGGAACGGTATAAATGTAACCTTTTGGTGGCTGATGGAACATCTGCTGATTGTAAATATTTTTTTGTCGGTTTTGATTATATTTTTTCAAAGAAAGAATCCGACGACGGTGTGGGCATGGCTTCTTGTGCTTTACTGCATTCCGATTCTGGGATTCGTCCTGTATCTGATTCTGGGACAGAATTTCCATAAGGAGCGGATGTTTAAGATGAAGGAGATTGAGGGTGAAGTAAAATATGCGATCCGAAGGCAGGAAGAATCTATATACCGGAAGCAGCTAAGATTAAAAGATCCGGAACTTGAACGGTTCGGAAGCCTGATCCTGTATAACCTGAATGAGGCAGAAGCGGTTCTGACAGATAATAATGACATTCAGATTTATACCGATGGAAAGGAGAAGTTCCGGTCGCTGATTTATGAGATAGAGCATGCGAGGAATTACATTCATATACAGTATTACATTATTAAAAATGATGAGCTGTGGCAGCAGATTGAGGAAGTACTGATAAGGAAAGCAAAACAGGGTGTGGAAATCCGGGTGCTTTTCGACAGCATGGGATGCCGGACGATGCATAACCGGGATTGGGCAAGATTGGAAAAAGCCGGAATTGCGGTGGCAGAATTTTTCCCGGCGCTGCTTGGCAAGCTGCAGCTTCGCGTGAATTACCGCAACCACAGGAAAATCGTTATCATTGACGGCCGTATCGGATTTGTGGGAGGATTCAATGTGGGGCGAGAGTACCTGGGAAAAGATCCGAAGTTCGGCTATTGGAGAGACACGCATCTATGTATAGAAGGGGCGGCAGTGACTTCTCTGGCAGTGCGGTTTGTTTTGGACTGGAATTATGCAGCTAAGGAGAATCTATTCCTGGAAGACCGTATTTTTGAGATTCCTGATTATTTGAGAAATGGGAGGGAACCTGTGCAGATTATTTCCAGCGGGCCGGATTCTAAGAGCCAGGTAATCCGCAATAATTATCTGCGTCTAATTCATTTGGCGAAGGAGAGGGTTTATATCCAGTCGCCATATTTCATACCGGATGATGATATACTGGAAGCGCTGAAGATAGCGGCAAAGTCGGGGATTGATGTGAGGATTATGGTTCCCTGTAAGCCGGATCATCCTTTTGTGTATTGGGCAACGTATTCCTGGCTGGGTGATATGGTCGAAGCAGGGGCAAGATGTTATACCTACGACAATGGCTTTCTGCACTCCAAATGTATGTGTGTGGACGGTCTGGTAAGCTGTGTGGGAACAGCGAATATGGATATCCGGAGTTTTAGCCTGAATTTTGAGGTAAATGCGACCATATACAGCGCCAGGGTTACCGAAAGGCTGGAAGATGCTTTCCGGAACGATATCCTGAAGTCTACGTTGGTGACCCGGAAGCGGTATAAACAGAGGACGCTGTTGATCCGTATCAAAGAGCAGGTGTGCAGACTGTTGTCGCCATTATTATAGTAACAGTTCAGCCATAAGTCGGATTGTGGGTGAATCATGCTTGCATGAATGAACACACGATCCGGCTTATGAGCGGAGCGCCATTTTATGAGCAAAAATAGCTGCATAGCAGCGGAGAAGCATCGTAGATGCGTTTTGCGAATGGTGCGGGCTGAACTGTTACTTATTTATAAAGAAATCTTGCGAAAAAGGTTTTATTTGGGCGGAATATGTGTTATAACAAAATGAGTTGAAAAAATATGAGAGGTGCGATATGAAGAAGAAATTAATAGTAGCAGTAACAGGAATATGTATGATAGCGGGAGCTTTAAGCGGATGCTCTTCTGACACGGCAGAGAATGATTATGTTAGTGTGTCAGGATATAAAGGGATTGAGATTGACAAGGTAGATGTTGATACAGACATAAGTGATGAAGATGTAGAGAATGAGATTAATTCTGTGCTGGAAGAGAATGCAACGGATAAGGAAGTAACAGGCAGGGCAGCACAGTTAGGCGATACCGCAGATATTAATTATGTAGGAAAGGTTGACGGGCAGGAGTTTGACGGCGGCTCTGCGGACAATTATCCGTTGGAATTGGGATCCGGCTCTTTTATTGACGGTTTTGAGGATAGTATTGTGGGACATAATGTGGGAGAGACCTTTGACTGGAATGGAAAATTCCCGGATGATTACCAGAATACAGATCTTGCGGGCAAGGATGTTGTCTTTACGATTACGGTGAATGCACTTACGGAGCCGGAACTTCCTGAATTGACGGACGATTTTGTTAAGACGGTATCTGAAGAGTCTGAAACAGTGGAAGAATACAGGGAAGAGGTAAGAAAGAACCTGGAAGAGACTGCGCAGGAGAATTACGATTCTGAACTGAACAGCGCTGTGTGGGAGGCAGTTTTAGAGAAAGCAGAAGTAAAAGGATACCCGGATGGTGAAGTAGACCGGATTTATAATACTTATCTGGAGCAATATCAGGAGATGGCGTCCTATTACAACATGGAATACGATGAATTCATCCAGCTTTATACGGAGATGACGGTGGATGAATTTGAGGAGGAAGCAAAAGAGGCGGCCAAGGATAATATCAAGCAATCCCAGGTAGCGGAAGTTATTGCGGAGAAGGAAGGTCTTACGCTGACAGATGAGGAATATGAGAAAGAATTTGAAAAACTGGCAGAAGATTATGGTTATGAAGATGTGGATGATCTAAAAGAAGTAGCGGGCGAAGAGACATTAAAACAGCTTGTTTTGCAGCCGATTGTACAGGAATGGCTTGCTGAAAACTGCGTACAGAAGGAAACGGACGATGGGGACAAGTAAGGAAAAAGGAAGAGATGAATTCCGCACTCGTTTAGGATTCATTGTGGCATGCATCGGTTCGGCAGTGGGGATGGGCAATATATGGATGTTCCCTTACCGGACCGGTAAGTTTGGTGGAGCGGCGTTTTTGATTCCCTATTTTATTTTCGTAATCCTTTTGGGATTTTCCGGCGTGATTGGCGAGATGGCATTTGGGCGCGGCGTGAAGGCGGGGCCTATCGGAGCTTTTTCAAAGGCTATGGAGATGCGCTTTGGAGAAAAGGCAAAAACCTGCGGAAAAGTAATTGGAATGATTCCGGTTATCGGTTCGCTGGGAATCGCGATTGGTTATTCTGTAGTCGTAGGATGGTTTTTAAAATATCTGTGCAGTGCGGTTGCGGGAAGCCTGACGAAGGTAGAGGATATGGGCGCTTATTTTGGCGAGCTGGCGGTTGACTTTGGCAGCGTAGGCTGGCAGCTTTTGGGGTTAGCGCTGACTTTTCTGATTATGGTGCTGGGAGTAACCAAAGGCATTGAAAAAATGAATAAAATTATGATGCCCGTGTTTTTTATATTTTTCATTATTTTGATGATTCGGGTGGCAACGCTTCCGGGAGCGTCAGACGGCTATCGATATCTCTTTGTCCCGGAATGGGAGAAGCTTGGAGATATAAAGACCTGGGTGTATGCGTTGGGACAGGCATTCTTCTCTCTGTCATTGGCGGGCTCAGGAACATTGGTATATGGAAGCTATCTGAAAAAAGATATTGATATTGTAGGGTGTGCGAAGAATGTTGCATTCTTCGATACCTGTGCGGCTCTGCTTGCAGGGATTGTAGTGATTCCGGCGGTGTTTGCGTTTGGACTGGATGTTGCCAGCGGTCCGCCGCTGATGTTTATTACACTTCCGGCAGTATTCCAGCAGATGCCTTTTGGTGGACTCTTTGCGGTTATATTTTTTGTGGCGGTGCTTTTTGCCGCAATTACGTCCTTGATGAATCTCTTTGAGACGCCGATTGAAGCGCTGCAGGAACAGTTCCGGTTATCAAGAAAAGCGGCGGTAGGCGTCATTGCGCTGGTATCTGCGGTAATAGGTGTTTTCATTGAAAGCGGAGACTCAGTCGGTGCCTGGATGGATGTGGTGTCCATTTATATCATTCCGCTGGGAGCGCTGCTTGCAGGAATTATGTTTTTCTGGGTATGTCCGAAAGGATATGCCAGAAGCCAGGTGGAGATGGGAGCGAAGAAGCCGCTTGGCAGGTGGTTTGAGCCTGTAACAAAATACATATTTGTAGGCATTACTCTTGTGGTATATGTGTTGGGGATATTTTTCGGGGGGATTGGATAGAGATTTCTTTCCATTCCCCCGGTGTTAATTGTTCATTTTGTGATAGTAGACACAGGTTTTTGCGTTATTAATGTATAAATGTGAGAGAATAACAGGAGGGAACGCAAGATGAAGAAGCAGATAAAAAGATTAATGGCCCTTGTTTTGTCTGTCAGCATGACTTTTATGGTGCCGGGGACGGCTGCCTTTGCAGATGAAGTGCAGAATGCGGATGAAGTAATTGAGTTATCCGGCTTGAGTGGAACTATATTTGACGATGTCAATACCGGGGATTGGTATGAGTCATATGTTGGTTATGTTTTGAACAAAGGGATTATGACAGGAAAAGGCGAGAATCTGTTTGCTCCGGGAGAAGAATTGTGCAGAGCACAATTTGCGACGGTTCTGTACCGTATCGCAGGTTCACCGGATGTAAGCTACAGCGCTGTTTTCCCGGACGTGCCGGACGGCATGTTTTATACAAAACCAGTATTATGGGCGAGTCAGGATGAAGTGGCGGTAATTACGGGATATGAGGAAGGAAACTTCGGACCTGACGATATGATTACCAGAGAACAGATGGCAACAATGCTGTACCGCTATGCAGAATATAAAGGTTTTATAGACTCGGAAACTGACGATACGATTCCCGGGGAACCAGATTCTGAGGGCGAAGAATCTGAAGTGACAGATCCTGAAATAATTGAAACTGAGGAGACAAATGCCGAGGAGTCTGAGATAATTGCGGCGGAGTTGTCGGAACTTGACAAATATCCGGATGCTGCTTTGGTTAGTGGATTTGCGCAGGATGCGATGGAATGGGCGGTCTGTGCAGAGATTATTACCGGGGATAACGGAACCTTAAATCCGCAGGGAACTACGAACCGGGCAGTCTGTGCGACGATGGTTCAGCGTTTTTGTGAAAAGTTTATGCCGGGAGAACTTAAGGATGTGGACATGTCTGCCAGCTGTCAGAGAGTTAGTATCACGCAGACAAGTGTGGAAGAAGGGATTTTCTGGATAAAAGCGGAGGGTGTGAAGGCATCTATGGATATTCAGAAGGTTCAGGCGAGAGTATGGTGTTATGGCGTGAATGAAGATGCAGGTTGGTATACGTTGGAAAAACAACCGGACGGCTCCTACGGAACCGGAGGCGGCGTTCTGTATCATGGGATTCATTTTGGAATCTATTATGCGGATATGTACGTCATGTTAAGTAACGGCGTTCGTCTGTATGTAGGAAGTGCGAATGTACAGGTGGATGGTTCTATCGGACAGATCCGCGTGGTAAATCATGTGAATAATGTATATAACCAGGTGGGAAGAGATTTGTATTCCTGCTATATGTGGGTTGTGAATAATGTAAGCTATAAAAGGCTTCCGAATCCGCTTGAGCCGCCGGCAGGGTATACCAGTGCAGAGTGGTATGCGCTTCAGGCATTTGATTTGGGCGAGGGTAATTGCTATTGTTTTGCCGCAGCATTTTATTACTTGGCAAAAGGACTGGGATATGATGCAGAGTTTATTCAGGGGCGTGTGAAATTAAGAAGCGGTGGATATAATCTGCACGGATGGGTGATCATCAATCTGGATGGTGCTTCTTATATCTGTGACCCGGAATCAACAAGGGACATCGGAAGATATAATTTCTATATGCAGCCGGTGAACAGCCCGGTTATGCAATATGAATGGTAATAGGTGGGCGATATGGTTTTCAGTTCAATGACATTTTTATGCGTCTTCCTTCCGGTAGTCTTCCTTTTGTATAGTGTTTTGCCGTCTATACCTGTAAAAAACGGACTGTTAATCATTGCGAGTCTGTTGTTTTATGCATATGGCGAGCCGAAATACGTACTGCTGATGATATTCAGTATTGTCATGAATTATCTGTTCGGGAGACTGCTGGATTCAGAAAATGAAAGACTGCGCAGAATGATAGTTGGATTGGCTGTGTGCGTCAATCTGGCACTGCTTTTTGTATTTAAATATCTGGATATGGTTCTGAAGACAGTGAACCAAATTAGCCATAGTTCAATTCCTATGGCTAATTTGGCGTTGCCGATAGGAATTTCTTTTTTTACATTTCAGGCATTGTCATACGTGATTGATGTGTACAGGAGAGATGTGGAAGCCGAGAAGAATCTGTTCCATGTGATGCTCTATATCTCCTTCTTTCCACAACTGATTGCGGGACCGATCGTAAAATATCACGACATTCAGGAACAGATTCGCAGCCGCAAGACGGATTCCGGTGAGATTGCGGCAGGGATGCGCAGATTCATACTGGGACTTGCCAAAAAAGTGTTGATTTCCAATGTAATGGCGGTAACCGCAGATGCTTTATTTGCCGCACCGATGGGTGAGATGAACATTTTATCTGCGTGGACGGCAGCCATCGCCTATCTGTTCCAGATCTATTTTGATTTCAGCGGATACAGTGATATGGCGATTGGTATGGGTCGGATATTCGGATTTACGTTCCAGGAAAATTTCCGCTACCCATACATTTCGCAGAGCATTCAGGAGTTCTGGAGAAGGTGGCACATCTCCTTGTCGACATGGTTTAAAGAATATCTGTATATTCCACTTGGCGGGAACCGGAAGGGAAAAGTGCGGACCTGTGTAAATAAGCTGATCGTATTTTTTTCCACAGGATTGTGGCACGGAGCAGACTGGACCTTTGTTATATGGGGATTGTGGCATGGAATGTTTATGCTTTTGGAAGAGGTGATTCCGGTTAAGAAGCTGCCCAGACTGCTTAGGCATGTCTATACATTGCTGGTTGTGACTGTTGGATTTGTCATGTTCCGCGCAGATACATTTGCCCAGGGGATCCAGATGACGGGAAAGATGTTCGCCGGATGGAGCTTCCAGGCTTCGCAGATGAATCTGGTCTTACAGCAGATGACGCCGTTGTTTATTCTGACAGTCATAATCGCTGTTATCGCATGTATGCCGGTTTTAAAATGGGTAAGAGAATGGGGCGAAACAATACAGCCGTGTAGAAAGGTTATGGAGCCAATCGGTTATCTGATGAGCCTGTTTCTCCTTGTGCTGTGCATATTAAGCCTGTCAAGCGGTACATATAATCCATTTATTTATTTCAGATTTTAGAGGGAGGAAAAAGTATGAAGAATACGGGATATAAAATTTTTATCATACTTGTCTTTGCTCTTTTGCTAGTGCCATTTGCCGGGATGTCATTCTGGGCGACCAATGAGACGACAGAGAATACGGAGCTTGCCAGTTGGCCTGCTCTGACAGAAGATGGAAAGTGGAACGAAGCGTATCTTTCAGAGATGGGAGAGTATTTTGAGGACCATTTTGCCTTTCGGCAGTATTTTGTCACGGCAAATGCATTGCTCAGGGGAAAGGTCTTAAAAAGCAGCGCCACAGACCAGGTAGTAGTCGGGACGGATGACTGGCTGTATTATAGCGGGACACTGGATGACTATTGTGGAACAGAGTTGTTAAGTGAGCGCGAGCTGTATGCCGTCGTCCACAATCTGAAACTGATGCAGGATTATGTGGAGAGCTGTGGGAGCAGGTTCATTCTTACGGTTGCACCGAATAAAAATAGTTTGTATAATAAGAACATGCCTTATTATTACCGGAAAGGTACTGACAGTAACCTAAAACATTTGACTGAGAAAATGTCGGAGGCAGGTATCTCCTACGTTAATCTTTATCAATTGTTTGCCGGGCAGGATGAAATGTTGTATTTTAAGAGGGATTCCCACTGGAATAATCAGGGTGCGGTTCTTGCGTATAATGCGCTTATGGATCAGATGGAGAAGGAGCACGAGACATACCTGAATGTGCCGTATGAGTTAGAAAAGACGCATATCGGCGATATTGATGAGATGCTTTATCCACTGGCGGCTGAGCCGGAGGAAGACTATATTTACGACAAAGAGTCTGGTTATACGTATGTCAATGATGTGACAGACAATATGGACGACTGGATTGAGACGCAGAATCCGGGAAAGGAAGGAACACTCCTTATGTTCCGGGATTCTTTTGGAGAAAGTCTTCTGCCGTTTATGGCAGACGAAGTAGGACGGGGATATTTTTCCCGGCTGGTTCCCTATAATCTGACACAGGTGGAGGAATATCACCCGGATTATGTGATCGTGGAACGTGTGGAGCGTAAAATTTCTGCATTTGCAGAGGAGGCGCCGATTATGGAGGGTCCTATGACAGCGCCGGTTTTAGCGCCGGAAGCAGAGACAGGCTCTACATTGGAAACGGAGAAGCAAGGATCTTATCTGACGGTGAAGGGAAAGATTGATGAAAGATATATGGAGACCGGAACTGAAATCTTTGTATCTGTAAGAGATAACGCCTCAATGGATTCGAGGACTTATCAGGCGTTCTATACCGTGACAGATGACGGTGACGGAAACGGGTATCAGCTTTATTTAAAGGGAGGTTCTGTTCCGGCGGGAGATATACATATCAGTGTCATTGTACAAAATGAAAAGCAAAATACAATTGTAGTTTCTAAAGATATAATATGGAATTAAGGAGGAAAAAGTAATGAAAAGAGTAGTGAAGTATTTACTGCTTGCACTTTGTCTGTGTTTTGTGCTGGCAGGATGTGGTAAGAAGGAAGAAGTAGAAGATACCGCAGAAGAGAAAGAAATGCAGGAGGAAGAAGAGGAAGAAGTAGAGGAATATCTGGTTATCGGAAATAAGACAGATGATGCCTACGACATTTTTTTAAAAAACAGTACAGGTCAGGACATTACTGGTATTGCAATCAAGACATCTGACAAGACGGAGTATCCGGCAAATATGATGAAGAGTGGTGACATTTTGGAGAAGGATGAAACGGCGGAGTTGTTCTATACGCCGGAAGATGCCGCGTCAGGTGATACTTCCATAGCAGAGGATGGAGCGGATGTAGCAATTAATGTTGTGTATAATGTTCAGATAACACTGGCGGATAATACAGTCATCGAATTGAGTTCGCTTGGATTTGAAGATGTTGAAAAGGAAGTGGAGCTTTGTTATGAGGATGAGGTCGGCTTTGTAAAATATGTAAGTAAGACTTCTGGAGACTCTGTTTCTACAAAAGAGCAGGAGTTGGGAGCAAAAGCACAGAGGGAAGCACAAGCGGCCGCAGAGGCACAGGCAGCCGCAGAGGCACAGGCAGCAGCAGAAGCGGCAGCACAGCAACAGCAGCAGACGGAACAGTCCGCATCAGGTTCTTCAGACGGAAGTTATTCAGGAGAAAGCTATTCAGAACCGGTTTATACGGAGCCGTCAGATCCGGCAGGACAGGAAACGGTGCCGGAACAGAGCTCCGAGGGCTGCCTTAACCCGGAGGATTTAGGATTGTAAAAGAAACTGTTAAGAGGGCGCTTGAAATGTATAGCTGCCCTCTTTTTAATTTCGGTTTACAAAAGGGTTATCAGACGGAAGACCTGTTCAGTGGCAAGAGCCATATTTTCACTTGCGTTGGAAGGCTCCATCGCCTTTTCCAGTGTGGTTATGCCACGGACAATAGGGAAGAAAGCGTCAATTCCGGCGGTGTTGCATTCCACGGCATCCTTTTCTATCCCACCGGCAAAAGCCAGTACTTTCACACCGTATTTCTTCGCAAGCCTGGCTACGCCCACGGGAGCTTTCCCCATGGCAGTCTGAGAATCCAGGCTGCCCTCTCCGGTAAGAACCCAATCTGCGTCTCTAATGTCCTGCTCCAGTCCTACAGCTTCAAGAACAATATGAATGCCGGATTGGAGTTCTACATTCGGCAGATAACTTAAAAAGGCAAATCCGAGACCGCCGGCGGCTCCAGCACCTTTTGTCATCCGGCAATCGCGGCCGGTGTATTCTAATGTTTTATCTGCAAAATACTTTATTTTCTCATCAAAAAACGGAAGCTCTTCTTCAAAGATTCCCTTTTGCGGACCGTATACATAGACAGCGCCCTGTTCACCGCACAAAGGGTTCGTGACATCACAGGCAATGCGGAAGTGACACTGCGAAAGCTCCTTTGGTACATTTTTGCTGTTGATGGAAGCGATTTTTTCCAGATTCTGAAGTCCGGGCTTTATGGGAAAGCCTTTATCATCCAGAATCTCATAGCCCAATGCCTGAAGCATTCCGACACCGCCTTCGCTTGTAGCGCTCCCCCCGATTCCAATGATAAATTCCCGGCATCCACGGCATATGCCGTCCAATATCATTTCACCGACGCCGTAAGTAGTCGCTTTCAAAGGATTTAGTCCCTGACGCTTGGCAAGTACGATGCCAGCGGCTTCTGCAATCTCCATAACGGCAGTTTTTTTGTCGCTGAGTATACCATATTTTGCTGTCGTTTTTTCACCGAGCGGCCCGGTAACGCTTAAAGTCACATATTCACCGCCGAGACCTTCTATCAGCGCATCAGTTGTCCCTTCGCCTCCGTCAGCAAGAGGCTTTACGATGATTTCAGCATTACATACCCGTTCAATCCCTGCTTTTGCTGCATTTCCTGCATTTATAGAACTTAAACTTCCTTTAAATGAATCCATTGCAATTACGACTTTCATATTCCACTCCATTCTGCCATCAGTTCGGCTGCCTGTAAAAATAAGCACAATTTCTTCTATTATAACAGTGCTTTGCCCGGAAACGCCAGATGAAGTTGCTGCGTTTTGGGGATTCTGGTCTTTTTCTATTACTCATTGAGTTGTGGATAAAAATCGGTTAAAATGAAATGTAGAAATATTGTCTAAAGTATTTTTATAGATACGAGTAAACGGAGGATAATTAAATGGCGGAACAGGAAAGCAGTAAAGATTTGATTAGTGTATTATGGAGCGGAGCAGATATATTACGTTCAAAAATGGATGCAAATGAATATAAAGACTATCTTTTAGGAATTGTTTTTTATAAGTATTTATCAGATTCCTTTTTAATAAAGGTCTATGACTTGATTTATGATGAAAGACCAGAAACCTTAAAGGTTGCTTTGGATGCATATATTGAGGCTTTGAAAGATGAAAGTGCAGAAGAATTGAAAGACGAGATAAAATCATCCTGCCATTATGTGATTGAGCCGGAATTAACTTACACAAATTTTGCGGAGGCAGCGCGAAATAATTCTTTTAATCGCGAGCAATTACAAAAGGCATTTAATAATATCGAACAAAGTGATCCATTATTTGCAGATTTATTTACAGATATTGATTTGTATTCTAATCGTTTGGGAACGGGTGATCAAAAGCAAAGTGACACAATTGCCAGTCTGTTAAAAGAAATTGATAAGGCAGATTTGCTGAATACTGATACAGATGTGTTGGGAAACGCTTATGAGTATTTGATTGGTCAATTCGCCTCTGAAACGGGAAAGAAAGCCGGTGAATTTTATACACCGCAGGCTGTTTCCAAAATATTAACCAGAATTGCCATTTCTGGGCAGGAAAGCAAAAAGGGGTTGTCCGTTTATGATCCATGTATGGGTTCAGGCTCTCTTCTACTAAATGCAAAAAAATATGCACTTGAGCCGAATTATATTAAATATTACGGACAAGAATTAATGACATCTACATATAATTTGGCACGCATGAACATGTTTTTACATGGTATTGCACCGGAAAATCAAAAATTGAGAAATGGTGATACTTTAGATAGTGACTGGCCAACGGAAGAAGAAACGGATTTTAATATGGTACTGATGAATCCGCCATATTCAGCAAAATGGAGTGCAACGGCTGGTTTCCTACAAGATGAGCGGTTTAGTGATTATGGAGTTTTGGCGCCGAAGTCAAAAGCTGATTATGCGTTTCTGTTGCATGGCCTGTATCACCTGAAAAATAATGGAACAATGGCAATCGTATTACCGCATGGTGTGCTATTTAGGGGAGCCGCAGAAGGAAAAATTCGAGAAAAATTATTACGTTCCGGAAATATTTATGCAGTAATTGGGCTGCCTGCAAATTTATTTTATAATACATCCATACCAACTTGTATTGTTGTATTAAAGAAACACAGAGACGGAAGGGACGTCTTGTTTATAGATGCTTCAAAAAAATTTGAAAAAGGTAAAAAACAAAATACAATGACAGACGAGCATATAGATGCCATTGTAAATTTGTATCATAAGCGAGAAACGGTAGATAAAGAATCTTATCTCGCCAGCTTTGAAGATATTGAAAAGAACGATTTCAATCTTAATATTCCAAGGTATGTGGATAACTTTGAAAAAGAAGAGGAGATTGATTTAAAAGAACTTTTGACAGAGATGAAGCAGACTGACGACGAAATTAAAAAAGCACAAAGCGAAGTGCTATCGTGCTTAAAAGAATTAACATCTTCTGATCAAGATATTATGTTGTCTATAAATGACCTTATTAGAATGATTGAGGGGTGATAAATATGGGAAAACCGAAAATTCGATTTAAAGGTTTTACAGAAGATTGGGAACAGCGTAAGTTGGGGGATGTCGTTGAATTTCTTGATACAGTAAGAAAACCATTAGAAGGAGTAAAACGTGTTGCAGGGCCATATCCATATTATGGAGCTTCGGGAATTGTTGATTATGTAGATGGGTATTTGTTTAATGAGGAATTGATTTTGTTGAGTGAAGATGGTGCAAATATTACCGACAGGAATTATCCGGTTTGTTTCTTGGCATCCGGAAAATACTGGGTTAATAACCATGCTCATGTTCTTCGTACAAAAGAAGAATATGAGAATAACTTCATTTGTAATTCGTTAGAGAGAAAAGATTATACTCAATTTAATACAGGTATGGCAATGCCCAAACTTAATAAAGAAACCTGCAAAAAGATTCCGATTTTCTGTCCATTTTATGGAGAACAGAAACAAATTGGAGACTATTTTAGAAGTTTGGACCGCCTCATCACTCTTCACCAGCGGAAGTTAAAAATATTGAAAAACATCAAAAAATCTATGCTTGAAAAAATATTTGTTTAGGAGAACAGTACATATGGGAAAAATTGTATTATTTCATGGGAGCCCTAATAAGGAAATGGCGCCAGAATATGGACGTGGTGAAGATCGACATGATTATGGAAAAGGCTTTTATTTAACGGAAAACATAGAGCTTGCAAAAGAGTGAGCGGTATGTAGGCCAGATGAGGCAAATGGCTGGGTGCATAAATATGAATTAGAGATAGATGGTTTGAAGATATTAGATTTTCAAAGTGAAAATATTTTGTCGTGGCTTGCGGAATTAATGAAACATAGAGAGGTGGCTGACTCTAAAAGATATAGAATGTTATCGAAGAAATTTATTGAGAAATATGGTATTGAGACAAAAGAATATGATGTGATAAAGGGATGGCGGGCTAATGCTTCTTACTTTTATATAGCGAAAGCGTTTGTAAGAGATGAAATAGATGTGGAGATATTGGAGGAACTTCTTTTGTTGGGAGACTTGGGAATTCAGTATTGTATAAAGTCTGAATTAGCATATTCACAACTCTACGAAGTGGGAGAAGAACTTTCTACAGTAGAGTTTGAGGCTTTTAATGAAAAATATAATAAGAGGGATATTACAGCTAGAAGAAAAATGAAAGAATTGATTGATTCTGACCGGAATAAAGTAATGAATGTGTTTAGTACATTGATGTGAGGTGATTGAGATGCGGGCGTATGCGGAAGCCTATTTGAGTGAAGTGGTTGAAAGTCAGGGAAAATTATTTGATTTTTATGCTCAAAAATTTCCGGAAAAAGATACGGAAGATTTTATTCAGATATATATGAAAAGTAAAACAAGAAAGAGTATTGATGAAGCAAAAGCCTATGTTGCTACGATGGATGCTCAGGAGTTATGGAGATATTTTTCAAGTACTGAGAAATATGAAGGAAAACAAGGAATAGCATTGGAAGGATTTATGCCAGATTGGATAGGCGAATTTTATGCATATTATCAATGGTATTACAATATGCCCAGTTCGGAAATAGTCGAAAGGATTCCTGTTAGATTTCTTGCGAAAGCATATTATGGACTTCATGATTTGGAATTAGAGTTGGCGGTAAAAAAGGTTGGTGAGATTTAGGGTGGACGTTGTATGTTTTCACAATCCAAATGAAGAGAATGGATATCTGAGTAATTGGTATTTATCGCAGTTTTGCGTGGATAAAATTGTTTTTTCTTCAATGGAACAGTATATGATGTATAAAAAGGCAACCTGTTTCGGGGATGATAAGATTGCAGAACAGATTCTCGGAATAGATGATACCGCTCGTATAAAAGAATTAGGACGACTTGTGACAGGATATAGCGATCATTATTGGAGCGGAATTAGACAAGTGGTGGTTTACGAGGGGCTTTTAGCAAAATTTTTACAAAATGATGGGTTGAGGGAGCGGTTGCTTGATACCGGGAACCGTATTATTGCAGAGTGTGCTGTGAATGATCATATATGGGGAATTGGATTATCTATGGGAAATCCTGACAGGCTGGATTTGAAGAAATGGAAAGGGCAGAATCTATTGGGATATTCGTTAATGATGGTGAGGGATAAACTGTAAACAAAGGAGGGAAATATTATGCCAGAATTAGAGGCTGTGATAGAGAAAAAGTTGATTGAAGAGCTGGTTTATGGAGATTCTCAATGGACATATAGAGAAGATTTAAAGACGGAAGAAGATTTATGGAAAAATTTCAAGTACATTTTGGAGCAAAATAATAAAGATCGTTTAAATGGAGAGAATTTATCTGATGCAGAATTTGAACAGGTAAAAAATCAGTTACAATTTTCATCATTTTATAAAGCGGGGGAGTGGCTGGTTGGAGAAAATGGAAAGGTGCAGGTTCATGTACAGCGTGATACCGAGCGCTTACATCTTGTAGTGATGAATCATGAACATATTGCTGGTGGCAGCAGTGTTTATGAGGTGATTAATCAATATAGCGCGCTGAAGTCTGAAGATGAGAAAGCGACCCCGGGAAGAGATAGACGATTCGATGTGACATTGATGATTAATGGTCTTCCGATGATCCATATAGAATTGAAAAATAAGCAGCACTCATATATGGATGGGTTCTGGCAGATTAAAAAATATATTGGAGAAGGAAAATTTACCGGGATTTTTTCGGCGGTGCAGATGTTTGTAATCAGTAATGGAGTTGATACAAAATATTTTTCGGCTGCCAGTGATACAGAATTAAATCCTAAGTTCATTAGCGGATGGCTGGATCGTGATAATAATCCGGTGCCAGATTATCTTGATTTTGCTAAGAATGTACTACGTATTCCAGAAGCACATGAAATGATCTCGAGATACACAGTATTAAATGAAGATGCAAAACGGTTGATATTGTTGCGTCCATATCAGATTCATGCAATCGAGGCAATCAGAGAAGCATCAAAACAGGGAAAATCAGGATTTGTATGGCATACAACAGGTTCTGGAAAAACACTGACGTCTTATAAAGCAACCAGAAATCTATTGATGGATATTCCGTCCATTGACAAAGCGATTTTCCTGATAGACCGTAAAGATTTGGATACACAGACAACTATGGCATTTCAGGCTTATGCAAATAATGATTTGGTAGATGTGGATGAAACGGACAATGTAAATGATTTAAAGAAAAAATTAAAATCGGATGATAGACAAGTAATTGTTACTACCATTCAGAAACTGCAAATTTTAATCGCAAAGAGATTAAAGGACGGCACGCCGGAATGTCAAAAAATTAAGAATCTCAGGATTGCATTTGTTGTGGATGAGTGTCATCGTGCGGTTAGTCCGGGAACAAAAAGAGAGTTGGAGCGGTTTTTCTACCGGTCTTTGTGGTATGGATTTACGGGTACGCCAAGATTTGCAGAAAATCCATATCCGCAGAAGGGAGATCTTCCAAGAACAACGGAAGATTTATATGGGGAACGTCTTCACAAGTATACAATTCAAAATGCAATCCATGATAAGGCAGTACTCGGATTTCAGGTAGAGCATAATGGACCGAAAGATATAGAGGATGAAACGGACAGCAGCGTATATGACAGCGAAACACATATGTTAAAGGTATTGGATATTATTTTGAATAAGTCCTATCATAAACTGGGTTTTCAAAATGGAAAAGGACAGACTTACGAGGGATTGCTTACTACAAGTTCGATTCAAAGAGCACAGCAGTATTACGAATTATTATCTAGGGTAAAAAATGGAGAAACGGATCTCATAATTGATGAGCGAATCAAACAGGTTTTGCCGGATTTCCCGAAATTTGCAATCACCTATTCTGTAACAGAAAATGAAGAAGGTTCTCAGGTCAATCAGGAGAAGATGCAAAAATCGTTGGATGATTATAATGGAATGTTTGGTACGAAATATGAATTGTCTCAGATACAGGGATATAATGGAAACTTGAATAAACGTCTCGCAAGAAAAGGTTCCAAATATGAAAGTAGAAATGAACAGCTGGATTTAGTGATTGTGGTAGATCGATTATTGACCGGTTTCGACGCTCCTTGTATGTCTACGATTTTTATGGACAGACAGCCGATGGGGCCACATGATCTGATACAGGCATTTTCAAGAACAAATCGAATTTTTGATAAGAATAAAACATATGGACAGATCGTTACATTTCAGGCGCCGGTTCTTTTCAAGGAGGCAGTTGATAATGCAGTAAAACTATATTCTGCCGGTGGAACAAAAGAGGCGCTTATGGCAGAATGGAATGAGGTAGAGCCCGCTTTTCGGAAAGCGCTTGCCGCACTTCGTGTTTCTGCTGAAAAACCGGAAGTAATTCCCTCTCTGTCTTTGAATGAGAAGAAAATATTTGCAAAAATGTTTCAGGCATTTGACTCTTTGTTTGCACAGTTAAAATCATTTACTGTATATGATGATAGTATGTTAGAAGAATATGAAATTTCTGAAGAAGAATATGATGACTATGTGGGACACTATAAAAATGTAGTACAGGAAATTAAAGATGCACAGGCAGAAGGAGCTGATATTTTAGCTGGGGAAGACGGCGGAGATGATACAGAAATTGATCAAGACTATGAGCTGATGGCATACAGCAATACAAAGATTGATTATGAGTATATTATTCACCTGATTCAGAATATCGTTACACCTTCTGACGAAACGGAAGAAGTTACGCCAGAAGAACGTCAGAAAAAAATTGATGAAGTGAAACAGTATGTAGGAGATTTGCGAAAAGAAAATCCAAAAGTTGCAGATATTATGTCGAATTTGATTGCAGAAATTGAAACGGATGATACAAAATACAAGGGACAGTCCATTCTTAATATTGTGGAAAATATGAAGAGGGATTGTATCGAGCGTGTGATTTCTGATTTTTGTATTACTTGGTATGCTTCTAAAGATGATGTGATGTATGCGGCAACACACTATCAAAACGGAGAAATTTCCAATGAAAGTGCAATTAAAATGACGGCAGATTATACAAACTATAAAGCATCTCAGGAAAAGTCGCTTCCTAAGTTTAAATATTATAAAAAAATGATGGCAGAGTTAAAAAAACTTTTGGATGAAGAAATAAAGCCGCTTTTAATGGTTGTATAATTTGAAAGTTACTTTTTAATGGTTTATATCAGCGTAAGTATTTCGGAGAGAGAGGGAACTTATGCTTAACGATATGAACAGAACAGAGTTATTTTGTGAGTATTATGCTCAGTGGATTGAAGTATATAAAAAGGGGGCGATAAGGGAAGCAACTTTAGCAAAGTATTTGATGACACAAAAATGGGTAGAAAAATTGATCCCGGAAGTAAAAGTTTCTGAATTAACGAGAACCGCATATCAACAGCTTTTAAATGAGTATGCGAAAGAACATGAAAGACAGACAACATTGGATTTCCATCATCAATTGAAGGGCGCAATTCTTGATGCAGTTGATGAAGGATTGCTTCCACGAGATCCGACTAGAAAGGCAATTATTAAAGGAAAGACGCCCAAAACAAAGAAAATCAAATATCTAAATCAATTTGAATTACATAGATTGATTGCAGATCTTGATATTAAAGATACACCAAATTGGGACTGGTTTATTCTCTTAGTTGCCAAAACCGGGATGCGTTTTTCGGAGGCGCTGGCGATTACACCGGAAGATTTTGATTTTGCGAGGCAAACTTTGTCCGTCAGCAAAACATGGGATTATAAAGGAAATGGAGGTTTTTTACCGACAAAAAATAAATCGTCGGTTAGGAAAATCCAAATTGACTGGCAGATAGTAGTGAAATTTTCGGTTTTGACTAGGAATCTTCCACCAGATAAACCCATTTTTGTTGGTGAATCAAAAATATACAATTCAACAGTAAATGATGTGCTTACTAGGCATTGCAGAGCGTGTGGGATTTCTGAAATTTCAATTCATGGTTTACGACATACACATGCTTCACTGTTACTATTTGCAGGGGTGTCAATTGCAAGTGTGGCTAGAAGGCTTGGACATGCGAGTATGACAACCACACAGAAAACATATTTGCACATCATACAGGAGCTTGAAAATAAAGATGTAGATTTGGTAATGAGGACATTATCGGGATTATAGAAATTAAGGTGTAATAGAAATACTTACGTTGATAATGGGTATATATTATATAAAAATTGACCATATAAAGAGAAATAAAAATGATTGTGGCAGGTGTAGAAATTGTTGTAAGATGTATCATGGGAGTATCCTGAAAACTGCAAGAAATATCCGTATACAGATCAGCCGGATAGATGGGCAAGCCTTTACAGCGTGTTGGATGTAATCGAGGTCTGTCCGGTTGCGTTTGAAATCTATGAGAGACTGAAAAAAGAATATGGGTGGAGATACAGATGTTAAGTATTAATTGAAAAATGGTTAGGCCGGGCAGATGATCGACTTTAACTATGTTCAGAGACGGTGCTTTAAATGCAAAATGCTTGAAAGAGATTGGGAAATCCATTTCAATACCTGGCTCATTCGATACCTGTCATACATACAAAAACCCTTGCATAGATTGTAAAAAATGAACTATGCAGGGGTTTTCTATGAAGGATTATATTGAGGAGAGGGCTGTTGAAATAGCGTATTATATTATTGAACATAAAGCGACAGTGCGGCAGACGGCGAAACAGTTTGGGGTGAGTAAGAGCACCATACATAAAGATGTAACTGAACGCTTGCAGAGAATTAACCCGGCACTTGCGGCGCAGGCGCGGAAAGTATTGGATGTGAACAAATCAGAGCGCCACATACGGGGTGGACTTGCTACGCGGGAGAAGTATTTACATATGGAACATAAGAGATAGAAGAGACCGGAGATATTTTACAAAGATTTAACAGCGGTTTTTTTCGATTTCTTGTAGAATAGAAGCGAATGGATGTGGAAGGAAACTACAAAGATGTTTTCTTGGATCTGTAACAATTCTACAGGAGGCAGAGATGCAGATTGAAGATACGATGGGATTTTTAATCCGGAGTAAATATAGTTTGCTGCGGGATTCTGAGAAGAAGGTGGCGGATTTTGTTCTTGGACGTGGAGAGTTATGCAGGACGATTTCCCTGGAAAAGCTTGCAAAGCAAAGCGGTGTGAGCCAGCCTACGGTGGTGCGTTTTGTAAAAGCGCTTGGTTATCAGAGCTTCCGGCAGTTCCGGTATCGGCTGATTGAAGAGGCGGCTGACAGATATCAAAGAGAAAAGCCGGATGTACAGATTATGTATGGATATCAATTGGAACAGTTAGAAGGAATAGAGCAGGTGCCTTCCCAAATTGTAGCAACCACGGTTGCGATGCTGGAAGATATGCAGAAAAGTATTGTGCCCGGGGAATTTAAAACGGCGGTGCAGATGCTTGCCGGAGCGAGGCGTATTCATTTGTATTGTGTGGAGAATTCGGCAGCAGTGGCAAAGGATCTTCAGACAAAGCTTCTTTATATGGGAATGGACTGCCGCTATGATGAAGATTATTATATTCAGAGAATTACAGCAGCAGCTATGACGCCTGAGGATGTGGCGGTGGGAATCTCGTATTCGGGGCAGTCAAAGGATGTCGTGGACGCAATGAAGACGGCGAAGAAGGTGGGAGCGAAGACGATTGCTATTACTAATTTTAAGAAATCGTTGATTGGGAAATGGAGTGATGTGCTTTTATGTGGCTCTCAGGAGCAGCATTTCTATGGAGATGCTATTTTTTCCAGAGCAACACAGATTGTAATTGTGGATATGCTTTATATGGGGATAATTGCTGAGAATTATTGGAAACGAACTAAAGAACTGGATAAGAACAGCCATATTATACGGGATAAGGCTTATAAGTAAGAAAGAAGACAGGATATATCTTTTGTAGAAAAACTACAAAAGATATATCCTGTTTTTTGGTGCCTGATTTTACATTTCTCTAACCTAATCTTGAAATGGCTTTGATTGTTTTTGAAAAATTTGGTTGGTACAATTTGAGTCGTGGCAGATGATAGATGAATATGAGAAAGGAAAGATTCGATGCTGAAATTAGAACATGTAAAGAAAACATATGATGGAGTCACGATTCTGGATGACATTAATCTGGAAATTGAAGAAGGAGAAATCGTTTCTATATTAGGACCTTCAGGATGTGGAAAGACAACCCTGTTAAATCTTATTTTGGGAATTACAGATGCTGACAGCGGCAAAATCCTGTTTGACGGAAAAGATATTACGAATACGGCGATGGAAAAGAGGGGATTCAATATTGTATTTCAGGATTACGCCCTGTTTCCGAATCTGAATGTATTAAATAATATTACATATGGTCTGCGGAATAAGCCCAATATTTCTTCCAAAGAAGAGGTTGACGATCTGATTGAGCTTTTGGGGCTTCGGGAACATCTGAATAAAAAGATTGATCAGCTGTCCGGTGGGCAGAAGCAGAGGGTAGCGTTGGCAAGAACGCTGGTGATGAAGCCGAAGATTCTGCTGTTAGATGAACCGCTTAGCGCTTTAGATGGAGTTATCAAAGAATCCATTAAGGAAAAAATCCGTACCATTGCCAGGGAGTTTCATCTGACTACCATTATTGTTACGCATGATCCGGAAGAAGCGCTTACACTTTCCGATCATGTTATGATTATCAATAAGGGGAATATTTCTCAGTATGGAAAGCCGGAGGAGATTGTAAAAACACCGGAAAATGATTTTGTACAGGAATTTATCCTGCGTCAATTGGAAATTAAGAAAAATAATATTTATTCTTTATTTTCTGTTCCGAGGACAGAACGTGTACCTGGCATGATGCAAGAGGTGTTGGTGTCATAGGAGGAAATAGAGATGAAGAAAACAGGAAATAGAGAAGTTAAAGGAATTTTCCTGATAATTGCGTTGATTTTTTTGTTGTTTTTGGTATATCCGGTTATTCGCCTGTTAGTGAAATCCTTCTGGGGCGCGGATGGCGCAACCATTGATTTTTATGTATCTGTGTTAAGTGGAAAAGGTTTTTTGAAGGCGCTTGGTAATAGCTTTTTGGTGGCAGGAAGCAGCGCATTAATTACTACGATGATAGCATTTTTAATGGCATACACCATCCATTATACAAATGTACCGAAACCGGTGAAAATACTGATTAGAGGGGTAGCAGTTCTTCCTATGCTGCTTCCCACGCTGACATATGGTTTTGCAATTATCTATTCTTTTGGGAAACAGGGATTACTGACCCGCCTGATTGGACATCAGTTATTTGAAATTTATGGATTTAACGGGCTTCTGTTGGGATATGTAATTTATACACTGCCGATTTCATTTATGCTGGTTTATAACACAATGGGGTATATTGACAAGAAGTTTGGTATAGTGTCAAAAATCATGGGCGACAGCGGGTTATCTACCTTTATCATGACTGTTTTGCGCCCCCTGGCAGGGACGATTGCGGCATCTTTTATACAGTCCTTTTTCCTTTGCTTTACAGACTTTGGGATTCCGGCGTCTGTGGGAGGAAAATTTGAGGTAATTGCCAGCGTGCTTTACAGCCAGATGCTGGGCAGCGTTCCGGATTTCAATCGAGGAAGTGTAGTGGCGATGGTCATGCTGATTCCTTCAGTTGTCAGTATCGTGGTGCTGCATGTATTGGAAAAATATAATGTGCGATATCATAAGATTTCTGTCATAGAAATCCGGAAGAACAGGGCGAGAGATTGGTTTTGCGGACTGGTGAGTATGTCATTTTGCCTGTGTGTGCTGTCCATATTTGCAGTAATTTTTGTAATACCGTTTGTTAAGGATTGGCCGTATAATCTGCAATTTTCAACGGAGCATATTCGTAGTGTCTTTTCAGATACCGGGCTGTTGGAGGTGTGTAAAAACTCTGTTCTGGTGGCTGTGCTGACGGCTGTCTTTGGTACATTACTTGCTTATGGCGGTGCAATCGTTACAGCAAGAAGTACGGTGAGTAAAAAGTTGAAACAAGTTGTGGAAGGAATTGCTCTGGTGACGAACACGATCCCGGGAATGGTTTTGGGACTTGCATTTCTGTTCTGTTTTTCGGGAACAAGCCTTCAAAGTACATTTGCAATTTTAATTATCTGCAATGTGGTTCATTTTTTCTCAACACCGTATTTGATGATGAAAAATTCATTGTCGAAGATGAATGCTTCGTGGGAAACTACGGCAATGTTGATGGGAGATAACTGGCTGAAGACGATTATCCGTGTAGTAACGCCAAATGCAAGGGCGACAATCCTGGAAGTGTTTAGTTACTATTTTGTAAATGCAATGGTGACAGTCAGTGCGGTTGTATTTATTGCGGGAGCCCGGACAATGGTAATCACGACAAAGATTAAGGAATTGCAGTACTATAATAAATTTAATGAAGTGTTTGTATTGTCGCTGCTGATTTTATTCACAAATCTGCTTGCGAAAGCAGTATTTCAGTTTTTAGCAAATAGAAAATATCATGAACAAAAGGAGAAGAAGAAAATGAAAGGATTAAAAATGAAAAGCATCAAAAGAGTGGCATCTGCAGGGCTTGCAGGAGTATTAGGGGTAACGATGTTATTTACGTCAGGCTGTTCAGGCAGTGGCGGGACAGATGAACAAGTAGTCATTTACTCCAATGCCGATGATGAAGCGGTGGAAGCAATGAAAGCAGCGCTGGATAATAATGGATTCGAGGGAGAGTACATTTTCCAGACGTTTGGAACATCGGAACTGGGCGGGAAACTTTTGGCAGAAGGAAGCGATATCGAGGCGGATTTGGTAACCATGAGCACTTTTTATGTAGAGAGCGCGCAGGAAGAAAACGAAATGTTTCAGGATCTTACTTTTGATGTAAATACAACAGATGAATATCCATCTTACTGTGCACCGATTACGATGCAGGAGGGAACTATTATTGTAAATACTGAGATGATGGAGGAAAATAATCTGGAAATGCCTGCGTCAATTAAGGATTTAGCGAAGCCGGAGTATGCAGGGATGATTTCGGTTACGGATATTACTTCTTCCTCTACAGCATGGCTGCTGATTCAGGCATTGATTTCTGAATATGGAGAAGATGGAACGAAAGAAATTCTGACAGATATTTATAAAAATGCAGGCGATCATATTGAAGAATCCGGCTCTGGTCCTCTGAAATTGGTGTGCGCCGGTGAAGTGGCAATTGGATTTGGGCTGCGGCAGCAGGCAGTTGCAGATAAAGAAGAAGGGCTGCCTATTGATTACGTAGATCCGGAAGAAGGGAATTTTACACTGACAGAGTCTTTAGCCGTAGTAGATAAGGGCGATGCGACGAACAAAAAAGCGATGGAAATGGCAGAATGTATGATTAAAAATGGCCGGGAAGAACTTCTGAAATATTATCCGATACCAATCTATGAAGGAGAGAAAGTGGATGGTGAAAAGGTTTCCGGAAATCCACAAGTATTTTCAGAGAAGCTGACGGTAGACCTTTTGAAAAAGCACCAGGAATTGTCTGAAAGCTGCAAACCGCAATAGCTCTCGTTTAAAAAGAAAAAGAAAGCAGAGGATATATTAAAAATGATGGATATTGAAAATGAAAAATGTGGTCTTGGGTACAAATTGCTGACTCCGGGACCGCTTACAACAACAGATACTGTAAAGAAGGAAATGTTGTTTGACCATTGTACCTGGGATGATGATTACAAAAGGATTACGTTGGATATCCGGAAGAAACTATTAGAACTTGCTCAGGTATCAGAAAAAGAATATACGGTGGTTCTGATGCAGGGAAGCGGAACCTTTGGGGTTGAATCCGTACTTACCAGTGTGGTCGGGGATGAAAATAAGCTGTTGATAGTGGCGAATGGGGCATATGGAGAGCGGATGGAAGAAATTGCAGAACATGCAAAGGTACCTTATACGATTTACAGGGAAATGTATAATCAAGTGCCGGATGCGCAGAAGATAGCCGGGATATTGGATGCGGATAAAGAAATCACCCATGTGGCGATGGTACATAGTGAGACTACATCCGGAATTTTGAATGATGTTGAGACAGTGGGAAAGGTAGTGCAGGAACGAGGGCTTACCATGATTGTAGATGCCATGAGCAGTTTTGGGGGAATGGAAATTCCGGTGAAAGAATGGGGGATTGATTTTATCATTAGCAGTGCAAACAAATGTATACAGGGAGTTCCGGGATTTTCATTTATTATTGCAAATAAAGAAAAGCTGATACAAAGCAAAGGCAAGGCAAGAAGTCTGTCCCTGGATCTGTACAGTCAGTGGGAGACTATGAATAAAGACGGAAAATGGAGATTTACATCCCCGACCCATGTCGTACTGGCATTTGCGCAGGCATTGAAGGAATTAGAAGAAGAAGGCGGAATCCCGGCAAGAAGCAGACGATATGCGGACAATAACCGCTTATTAATCTCGAAACTGGGTGAACTAGGAATTCGACCGTATATTGGCGGCAGGCATCAGGGACCAATTATAACAACCTTTTTCTACCCGGAGAATCATCGATTCTCCTTTCAGGAAATGTACGATTACATGAAAGAACGGGGATATGCCATCTACCCGGGAAAAGTAACCGAAGCAGATACTTTCCGCATTGGGAATATCGGAGAAATTTATAAAGAAGATATTCAGAAAGTTGCGGAACTGATAAAAGAGTTTTTAGAACAGAAGGACATGGGAGGAAACTAAGGTGAAAAAATGGGAAGCGGTGATATTTGACTGGGCGGGGACTACCGTCGATTATGGATGTTTTGCCCCGGTACAGGCATTTGTAGAAGTATTTCGGCATTTCGGGATTGAACCTACAATGGAGGAAGTCCGGGAACCGATGGGGATGTTAAAACGCGACCATATCAGGGCAATGTTGGAAATGCCGAGAATCCGGAATCTTTGGAAAGAGAAGTACGGAGTATTTCCGGAAAATGAAGAGACAGATAAATTATATAATCTATTTGAAACAAAGCTTATGGGCATTCTGGATCAGTTTGCAGAGGTGAAGCCATATGTTCTGGATGTGGTAAAAGATTTACGCACAGAAGGAATCAAAATTGGATCAACAACCGGTTATACAGATGCTATGATGAGGATTGTTGTACCAAAAGCAAAAGAAAACGGATATGAACCGGACGCCTGGTTTAGCCCCGATTCCGTAGGAAATGCCGGCCGACCCTATCCCTATATGATATTTAAAAATATGGAAGCTCTGAAGATTAGAAATGTAGGGCGGGTGATGAAAGTAGGCGATACGGTTTCTGATATAAAAGAAGGGAAAAATGCAGGAGTATTTACGGTAGGCGTAGTAGAAGGAAGTTCCGAGATGGGACTTACGAAAATAGAATATGAAAAGCTGAATTCAAACGAAAAAGAAGAAAAAATCCATGACACAACCAAACGATTTCAGGATGCCGGAGCTGATGCCGTTATATTAAATATGAGTGAACTGAGAAATCTCTTAGGAATCGAATAAAATAGGTTGTAAATGTCTTTGTGTTATTTTATAATTGAAATAATCTGGAGATGGAAAATCTGCCAGCAGGGGATATGAAAAACACAAGGAGGAGCACAAGTGAAAAGAGAATTAGTCATAGTGTTAGATTTCGGCGGGCAGTATAATCAGCTTGTGGCAAGACGCGTCCGTGAATGTAATGTATATTGTGAGATATATTCTTATAAGACCAGTCTCGAGAAGATTAAGGAAATGAATCCGAAAGGAATTATTTTAACCGGAGGTCCGAATAGCTGCTATGAAGCGGATTCGCCGACATATTCAAAGGAATTGTTTAAACTGGGCATTCCGGTTCTGGGGCTTTGTTATGGAGCACAGCTTATGATGCATGTATTGGGAGGCAGAGTTTCCCGGGCAGACGTCAGAGAATATGGAAAAACAAAAGTAATCGTCGATAAGGCAGATTCAAAAATATTTGAAAATGTTTCAAAAGAGACGATTTGCTGGATGAGTCATTTTGATACGATTTTTGAGGTGGCGCCGGGCTTTGAACGGACAGCTCATACAGCAGACTGCCCGGTGGCAGCGGCAGAGAATGAAGCAGAAAAATTATATGCCATCCAGTTTCACCCGGAAGTTCTGCATACGGCAGAGGGGACGAAAATGTTATCCAACTTTGTTCTTGGCGTGTGCGGATGTGCCGGAGATTGGCGGATGGACTCCTTTGTCGAAGAATCTGTGCGGCAGATTCGTGAAAAAGTCGGGAAAGGAAAGGTGCTCTGCGCCTTGTCCGGTGGAGTGGATTCCTCGGTGGCAGCAGTCCTGCTATCCAAAGCAGTCGGCGACCAGCTTACCTGTGTATTTGTAGACCACGGACTTCTACGCAAAAACGAAGGAGACGAAGTAGAAGCAGTTTTTGGCCCGGAAGGAAATTATAACCTGAACTTCATCCGCGTCAATGCGCAGGAGCGTTTCTATGGAAAACTTGCGGGAGTGGAAGAGCCGGAGAAGAAGCGTAAGATTATCGGAGAAGAGTTCATCCGGGTTTTTGAAGAAGAGGCAAAGAAAATCGGAGCGGTAGACTTCCTCGTGCAGGGAACCATTTACCCGGATGTAGTAGAAAGCGGACTGGGCGGAGAATCTGCAGTTATCAAATCTCATCACAACGTAGGCGGACTTCCAGATTATGTAGATTTCAAAGAAATCATAGAGCCGCTTCGAGATTTGTTCAAGGACGAAGTAAGAAAAGCCGGGCTGGAACTGGGAATTCCGGAATATCTCGTATTTCGTCAGCCGTTCCCGGGACCGGGGCTCGGCATCCGTATTATCGGAGAAGTAACTGCTGAAAAGGTTAAGATCGTTCAGGACGCAGACGCCATTTACCGTGAAGAGATGGACGCTGCCGGGATGAATAAGACGGTCGGACAGTATTTTGCCGCGCTCACGAATATGCGGAGCGTGGGTGTTATGGGAGATGAGAGAACCTATGACTATGCGGTGGCGCTTCGTGCGGTGAATACCATTGACTTTATGACTGCCGAGGCGGCGGAGGTGCCTTATGAAGTACTGCAGAAAGTGATGAGCAGGATTATCAATGAGGTGAAGGGGGTTAATCGGGTATTTTATGATTTGACCAGTAAGCCGCCGGGGACGATAGAGTTTGAATAAATCGAGTTGCTTAAAAAAGCCAGTGTTTATGCGGGTTTCAGCGATTTCGATTAGTCTTTTGATAACAAATTGATAACAGTCATAGCAAGTGCCATTATTCTTGTTATCCAGTGGTTTATGGGTAACGGAACAATTAACAGGTGGCTTGCAGACTAAAGTTCGGAGCTTGGCTCTGAACAAATTCCATATTATAAACTAAGCCCTTAGCTGTGGTTAATAACCATAGTTAAGGGCTTTTTTGTCGTTGCCAAAGCATCTGTAGGGAGCTGCCAGTGGCAGGTCCTGTAGGTGCTTATTTATCTTTCAAGTGGTCTTTGAATGCTTCCACGAGAGCGTCACTTAATTCCTGTGATGGAACTTTTGCCCAACGCTGTGTGGTGTCGAACTCTGGATAATGGTAACGCCAGTTATCGTATTCTTCTCTGTTGATTTCTTCGGAAGATAGCTTGTCTGCCTGTTCTTTCCAAGCATACAGCATTTTGAGGAGTTCATATGCTTCTCTGCCTTTGTCCTTGTTGACCTTTAAGCATACCTCTCCGTCTGCTTCACTGACAGTAAGACCGTAAATATCTTCAAGGGTAAACAGAGTGTGCATAAGACCGATATAGCTGTCTATGTCAGGAACATCAAGAGCCTGTGGAGAAACATCAAGCACCTGTGCCAATGCATTTGTAAGGTCTGCTTTCGGTTTGCGTGTACCAGTTTCGTACTGTGCCAAACGCACATCAGCACTCTTTTCTGGAAAACCGATTGCTGTACCGAGATACTTTTGTGTCATACCACGCATTAGTCTGAAAAAATGTATTCTTTCGCTGATAGCCATAATGATACGCTCCTTTTATATTTAGTGAAATAAGTATAGCAGAAATGTTTAGTGGAAGTCAAGAAAAACCGAAACAAAAATGTTTAATATTTTCTTTGCAACCACTTGACAATAGCAAATATGTTTAGTAAAATAAATTACGAATTAAACAAATATGCTTAATGCGACAACTGAATGACCGTCCGAAAAGCCAAACCGCCAAGACCTCGTCGGAGCAAGTTCCGTATCGTTCGCTTGTGTGCAAGCACAAAAGCTCATTCGCTGCACTGCTCCTCCTCTTCCCCAAAAGTCTCCGACTTTTCGGGAACCCCTATACGAGCGAGCGCCTGATGTACTGCGGTGCATTGGGACAGCACAGCGCCTGCCGACAAGCAGGAGTGCCTGTTGGAACTTTAACACGGAGAAAGCGGCAAGCAAAAAATTATTTTAAGAAAGGAAGAAAAAGGATATGGAAAACAGATTTATCCGAGCCGAAGATGTGGCTCAGGAACTAAACGTATCAAAACCTTATGCATATAAACTCATCAGACAATTAAATGAGGAATTGAAAGCAAAGGGCTTTATTACGATTGCAGGGCGTGTAAATCGCCAGTATTTTTACGAAAGGCTCTACGGAGCAGGAAAGGGGGAAATGTAAATGCCGGTATTTAAGAATGAAGATAACGGTACTTGGTATGTGATGGCAAGGTATGTGAACTGGAAAGGGGAACGCAAGCAGAAATGCAAGCGTGGCTTTGCTACCAAACGAGAAGCACAGGAATGGGAAAGAATGTTCAAATTGCAGACTTCTTCAGACCTTGATATGAGTTTTGAAGCCTTTACGGAGCTTTATATCAATGATGTGAAGAACCGTTTGAAGGAAAACACGTGGCTTACCAAAGAGCATATCATACGCACAAAGATACTTCCGTATTTCGGGAAACTGAAAATCAGCGAGATTTCCACAAAGGAGATTATTACTTGGCAGAATGAAATGCTTGCCTATCGTGATGAGAAGAAAAAGCCTTATTCACAGACGTATCTGAAAACGCTGCACAATCAGTTGTCCGCCATTTTCAATCACGCTGTCCGCTACTATGAACTGCGTTCCAATCCTGCGGCAAAGGTGGGAAATATGGGACGTGAGGAACACAAGGAAATGCTGTTCTGGACAAAGGAAGAATACAAGAAATTCTCTTTTGAGATGATGGACAAGCCTGTTTCCTTTTATGCGTTTGAAATGCTTTACTGGTGCGGTATCCGAGAGGGCGATGATGATGATAAAATAAGACTAAATCAACGGAAACCCAGTAAATACAAGGGGTTGAGTCGATTTGGTCCTGAAAAAACTTGCAACGAATCAACAAATTTATGAAGGAAAGGCCTATCTTTTATAAAAACCTTATTCAGATGAAAGAAAATTTCCGCTTTTATCTGAGATGCTTTTACTGTATCACGAAAGTGGTGATATTACAATTTAATAGCGAAAAACAGGACCGAATTAGCTCGTGATGGATGAAAATCTGTTTAGCTGATTCGGTCATTTTTATTGATTGAAAGGTGATGAAAAAATGACTAGAATTATTTCTATTGTAAACCAAAAAGGGGGAACGGGAAAATCCGCATGTACAGCTAATTTAGCAGTAGGATTGGCACAAAAGAATATGAAAGTGTTAATCGTAGATGCAGATCCACAGTCTGATGTATCCGCAGGATTTGGATATCGTGATTGTGATGACAGTAATGAAACACTTACAACTCTTATGGATGCAGTAATGAAAGATGAAGATATTCCTTCAGACTGTTATATCAGACATCAGGCAGAGGGAATAGACATTATCTGTTCTAATATTGGACTGGCAGGTACGGAAGTACAGTTGGTAAATGCAATGAGCAGGGAATATGTATTGAAACAGATTTTGTATGGTATCAAGGATCAATATGATGCAGTCATCATTGATTGTATGCCATCATTGGGAATGATTACGATCAATGCGCTGGCTGCATCAGATGAAGTCCTCATTCCAGTTGAAGCGTCCTACCTGCCAATCAAAGGATTGCAGCAGTTGTTAAAAACGATCGGTAAGGTTCGTAAGCAGATTAATCCGAAGCTGCAGGTCGGTGGGATTCTGTTCACGATGGTCGATGCTCATACAAATGATGCCAGAAATAATATGGAACTTCTTAGAAATGTATATGGAAGTCAAATTCATATTTTTGATAATTATATTCCATTTTCTGTAAGAATGAAGGAAGCAGTCAGAGAAGGACAGAGTATTTTCTCTTATGATCCTAAAGGCAAAGCTACAGAAGCCTATCGAAGAGTGACGGAGGAGGTGCTGAAAGATGCCATCTAAAAAAAGAGTAACTCCCATTTCCTTACAGCCACTTGATGCGTTGTTTGGAACAAATGAAGAGACGACCAATGAAATTAGTGAGATAGCAATAGGAAGCCTTCATCCATTTCCGAATCACCCATTTCAAGTAAAAGATGATAAGAAAATGGAAGAATTATCAGATAGCATTACACAGTATGGCGTGTTGGTTCCCGGTATTGTGCGGTTGAGAGAGTCCGGTGGTTATGAGATTGTAGCTGGTCATCGGCGAAAACGAGCATGTGAACTTGCAGGATTAGAGAAAATGCCGGTTATCATCAAAGATCTTACAGATGATGAAGCGACGGTGATCATGGTAGATTCCAACATTCAGCGAGAAGAACTACTGATCAGCGAAAAGGCATTCGCTTATAAAATGAAATATGAGGCGTTAAAGCGTCAGGGGAAACGGTCTGATTTAACTTCTTGCCAAGTTGGCAAGAAGTTGGCGGCGGAAGAAGTCAGTCAGAATACAGGAGATAGTTCCAGACAAATTCTTCGATATATTCATCTGACAGAGTTGATCGCAGAGTTTTTAGAATTGGCAGACGAGAAGAAGCTTCCCTTTAATACAGCTGTTGAAGTTTCTTATTTGAGAACTGAAGAGCAGCAGATATTACTTCAGTATATGCATAATCACAATATGGTACCTTCCATGAAGCAGGCAAAGGAATTGAAGCAGATTTCAAAAGAGCGGATGTTGACGTATTCAGAAATTGACCAGATTTGCATGAATGAAAGTACTGAAAAAGTTCAGGTGCAGATTACGGCGAAGAAATTGAAACAATATTTTCCAGATACATATACAAAGACTCAGATGGAAGAAATTATATTTATGCTTCTGGCATCGTGGGCAGAAAGAGAGGGTAAAGAATGAGCAATGAAGATATGGCAAGTAGAATACAAGTCTATCTGAAAAAGATAGAAAAGATACGTGTTAAACGGATAAAAAGAGAGAAGTTTAAACATTTGTTGAAAACATTAGGATTATCAGCAGGAAGGAAGTGAAAGTATGGCTTTAAAAATTGTACGAAGATATGATGCGAACGGAAGGGAGCTTACGGAGAAAGATCTGGAAACCTTTCGATTGGATTCTCCTGTGGTTAGAGAAATACTGGCAAACCTTAATCGGGAGGTGGCGGAAGGAATCAGACAGAGGGAGAAAAAAGATGACGATTGAAGATGTAATTAAAAAATCGATTCTGCCACTGGCATTTATGGTATTCTGGTTTTGGATGACAAAAACAATTATGAAGGTCAGTGGACAGACGGATTGGTTCTGGTGGGTATTTATTGCCGGACTTCCATTTGGAATACATAAAATGCGGTTGATTTTGATTCCGAGAGGAATGGATACCACAGCAACACTTGGGATGGCTGCATTAAGTGTCATCATTGGAGCATTGATTGGAAGTATCATGATTCCAGTGTATGTGATTAGAGCGATATACGTGTTTATACGGTATGTCATTGGAAAATAGAATATTAGATTGATAAGAGGCAGGCTTGCGAAAACAAAAATCGTAAGTCTGCCTCTTTTTTTTGTGCTTAAAACCAGGCAATTCAGGGGAAGTCCCTTTTGCAAATATATATTCTTGGAGGATTTTTAAGATGAGAGAGCGAATTGAAAGTAAGCATGTAACAAAGGAAATCAAAAGTCAGATGCCAGTAATTCCGGTGGAAATTGTTAAAGAAAGAGGCTGTACGTTCTGCCCGTATTATCTGGGCAATTATGAGAAACAGCCACGTTGTATGATGAAAACCTGTGCCTGGGATGATGAAAATGAACGTTTCCATCCAGTTCTTCGTGAACTGATCCCATTTTACAAAGAGAAGATGGAAAAAGCAGAAGAAAAGTTCCTTGCAATGAAAAAGATTTATACAACACTGTTAGGAATGTTTGCCGATGAAATGAAGCAAGAAGAGTTGGAAAAAGATGAATGTTACGGATGTGCCTATGGAAAATGTGGACCATGTATCGGCATCTGTTACAAATCAATGAAAGCATAGGAGGGTTAAGCCAATGAATACAACAGTTATTTCCGGGCGATTGGTAAGAAATCCCGGATACAACGAAGTGGAGAATGAAAAAGGACTTCATAAGATTGCCAAGTTTGTTCTGGCAGTCAGAAGAAATTATTCCGATGAAGTCAGTTTCATTCCGGTAAAGGCTTTTGCAAAGAAAGCAGAATTTGTCAGAGATTATCTGATGCAGGGCACGAAGGTCATGGTGGAAGGCGAGATTGTCACAGGTAATTATGAAGATAAGGATACCGGGAAAAAGATTTATACCACCGAAGTGTATGCAAACCGGATTGAATTCGCAGGTGCAAAAATGGTTGACAGACCACCGTTTCCAGAAGATGCGGAAGGGTTCTTAGAGATCCCAGAGGGCATGGAAGAAGAAATGCCGTTTAGATAGAGGAGGATAAAAGATGGTTTCAGTAGATCAGGCGTATATGGTAGGGCATATGAAGAATGCCGATGGAAGTATCAATAACAAAAATGTAGTGCTGTCAGCAGCATGTGAAGCAGCGGAACTGTTCCGGTGCATGATGTCAGTAAATCAGAAACTGGAGGACTGGCAGAGATTTAACCACACCTTGGAGCTGCATCTTAGAAGTGTGGAATGTGAGAAAATCCATGATATCTGTCAGGCAGTATACGGAATGAAACATCCGTCCAATGAACTGGAAGGATTGTATCTGGCAAGAGAGGATGAACAGATATGCCTGCTGTACTATCAGGTATTTGTAGGGATGCTGGAAATTAATATTAATTCAGCCGAAGTGCTGTACAAACAGAAGGAGGAAACAATGAATGAGTAAGATGGAGTATATGCCGGTAGAGTGTCTGCAGGTGCCGAAGGTGCTGTTTCAGATGGCAAAATACAAAAATCTGTCAAATACAGCAAAGATTTTATACAGCTTATTTCTGGATCGTTTGAAATTTGCGGTGCAGAATGGTTGGGTAGATCATAACGGAGATCTGTATGTTATCTATCCCAAAAGTGAAATGAAGAAAGACCTGAATACGACTAGATATGGCGTAGATCAGGCAGTACAGGAACTGGTTCAGGTTGGTAATCTGGTGCGTATCATTCCAAACAATGGAAAGGCGAACCACTTTTATATCAATGATATTTATGAAAATGAGATGGAGGAAGAATCAATGATGACATTAGATACTATCATGGCAAATATGCCGCTGGCTGAAAGAGAAATTATTATGGATAAGATGGTGAAAGCATCCAGAGATATTTTTGAAACTATTGCGGATATGGGATATATTGATCAATATGAAACGTCTTTAACTGCAATGGAAAAGCGAGGATATCAGGATGAGCTTGGAGAGATGGATATTGATCAAATTCAGGCTGATGGATATGAGTTTGGCATGGATCTTGCGTTTGGAATTCTGGAGGAAAATGAAAATAATCCTGCTCGTGTGTTAGATATCCAGAAATATGTGAACAGACAGTATGAAAGCTGTTCAAAAAAGAAGTTTATGAAGGTCCTGGAAACCCTTGTTCATGCGATGGGGAATGATGAAGGCTTTATTGGTGATATGTATGCTTGTAACAAGAAGGCCAGAAATTATTATTTGGACGAAATGATTCAATCATTCAATTTTGTATTTGATGAGATGTGCCATGGTACAGGCAGTGCAGCAAATTGTGATTTCGATGTAGAAGAGTAGGAAAATATTATGGCAGATTTTGAATATTTCAGAGCAGAAGAATCTGACCAGTTTTCTTTTTTTCGGATACCAAAAGCTCTGTTCACAGAAAAAGAGTTTGCAAGCCTGTCCACAGACGCAAAGCTCCTTTACGGAATTCTGCTTGATCGAATCAGCCTATCCAAGAAAAATGGATGGATTGATAGTGATGGTTATGTCTATATCATTTACACGATCGCAGAATTGCAGGAACTATTGCGAATGTCGCATACGACAGTGACAAAGCTTCTTTATGAGCTTGACAGTGTGCATGGGATTGGATTGATTGAACGGTATCGGCAGGGGAATAATCGTCCCTCTGTCATATACGTGAAAAATTTTGTGAAACGGATTAGAGGAAAGCCCGTAAGATACTTTGCTTCTGGAACGCCAGAAACTGGAAATCCGGACTGCAAGGAATTGGAAATCCGGATTGCAAGAAACTGGAAGTCCGGAACGCAAAAAAATAGAAGTCCGGACTGCAAGAATCTGGATGGAAGTAATACTAAGATAAATAAGACTGAAAAGAATCATACTGATAAGAGTAAGGGCAATACTCCCACTTTGGAAGAAAAATTCAGTCAGTATGGTAGATTTAAAAATGTTGTTCTGTCGGAAGCTGAACTGCAGGAGCTGATGACGCTATTTCCATGGGATTACCAGAAACGGATTGATCATCTTTCTGTTTATATGAAATCCAGTGGAAAAGAGTATCAGAACCATTTTGCAACAATCTGTCTTTGGGCAGAAAGGGATGGAACCAGGACAGGAATGGATAAATATGAATTTCAGGAAGGAGAAAGCCTGTGATGGAAAATAAAGTAACGGCAGATTATCTGGACGAAGAGGGATGTCTTCATTGTGGCACCTGTGGAAAAAGAAAACAGATGAAAGTCAGTCTGATGGGATTTGAGCATGTAGTGTCCTGTTTGTGCGAATGCGAGGTAAAAGCCAGGCAGGAACTAGATGAGAAGATGCAGTGGGAAGAAGCACAGCGGCAGCTTTATCAGAGAAAATCCGTCGGACTTCGGGAAAGAAGATTCTGGGAATGGAAATTTGAAAATGACAACGGAAGCAACCAGAAGATACTAATTGCCAGGCAGTATGTAGAAAACTGGACAGATATGAAGAGAAAAAATGTAGGATTGCTTTTGATGGGACCAGTTGGAACCGGGAAAAGTTTCTTTGCAGGCTGTATTGCAAATGCACTTTTGGAACAGGGAGAACGTGTCATGATGACAAATTTTTCCAGAATCTTAAATGAAATGACCAGCTATCAGGCAGATAGGAACCAGATTATACAAAATCTTGTGGATTATCCGCTGCTGATTATTGATGACTTGGGAATAGAACGAAATTCCGAGTTTGCCCTGGAGCAGGTCTATAATGTGATAGACAGCCGCTATTGTAAAATGCTTCCGCTGATCGTAACAACGAATCTGGGACTGAATGAAATGAAATCCACAGATTTGGATACTGCCCATCAGCGTATTTACAGTAGAATACTTGAAATGTGTGTTCCCATCTATTGTGGTGGAGAAGATAAGAGAAAAGAAGAAGGGACAGAAAAACTTGTACAGGTACAGAACCTGATTACCGGTTAATCTGTCTTTTTTCATTAAAGGGGGTGATTGCCATGATTACAGATCTGGACAGCAGTTGAATCGCTGAAAGGAGGGAAAAGGCATGCAGGAAGAGGTAACTCAGAAAACGGTCACGTTCTGTATTCGGGCTACTAAGATTACGGCAGACCTGTTGAAAAAGGTTCTTGTTGCGTATCTGCGTCATCAGAAGCAGAAATCAGTAGAGAAGAAAGCACAGAAAAATCAGCCGAAACAGGGAAAGGTCACGGTAAAAGAGCTGGCAAAACAGAATGCCGGGATGGTCAATATCGAGATCACAAATAAGAATATCAAGTCCTTTGAACGGTATGCCAGAAAATACGGGATCAATTATGCTCTGAAAAAAGACAAGAGCAAAGAGCCTCCGGTTTATCTGGTATTCTTCAAGGGACGTGATCAGGATGCCCTCAATGCTGCTTTCCGTGAGTTTTCCCAGAAACAGATTCAAAAAGCGAATAAACCTTCCATTCATAAGCGTCTTGCAGCTTACCGGGCAATGATGCCAAAGAAGACGAAGGACAAAGTAAAGAACCGGCATCAGGAGCAGAGTCGATGAAAAAGAAAAGCGGCAAAACTCTGATGCAGAAGTGGAAGAATAAAATCGGGGGTAAGCTGTCCGCCCTGAATAAAAAGGAACTGGTTCTTACAAATATTCCTTATGCTCTGGCTGCTTTCTATGCAGACCGGGCATTTTTTCTTTACCGGAACAGTCCGGGAGAAGATATGGGGAACAAACTATTATATGCAATGGAACACGCAGACCGGATTTTTGCTGGTTTTGTGTTAAGCAATAACTGGAAAGATCTGCTAGCAGGTATTGTTGTTGCAGTCGTTCTGAAAGTGTTGGTCTGGCAGAAACAGGCAGACGCAAAGAAATTACGGAAAGGCATCGAGTATGGTTCAGCCAGATGGGGAACCGCAGAGGATATCAAGCCTTATATGTCGGAAGATCCCTGGATGAATATTCCATTGACAGCAACAGAAGCATTGACTATGGAAAGTAGACCTAAACAGCCAAAGTATGCAAGAAATAAAAATATAGTGGTCATTGGCGGCAGTGGTTCCGGAAAAACTCGATTTTTCGTTAAGCCGTCAGTCATGCAGATGAACTGTTCCATGGTCATTACAGATCCGAAAGGCACTCTGATCGAGGAGTGCGGGAAGATGTTAGCAAAGGGACCACCTAAGAAAGATAAGAATGGAAATATTATGAAAGATAAATCAGGAAAAGTGGTACACGAACCATATGTGATTAAGGTTCTGAATACTATCAACTTTTCCAAATCGCTTCATTACAATCCATTTGCTTATATACGGTCTGAAAAAGATATCCTGAAGCTGGTCACAACAATCATTGTTAATACCAAAGGCGAAGGGGAAAAAGCTTCCGAAGATTTTTGGGTAAAAGCAGAGAAGCTGTTGTACACGGCATTGATTGCTTTTATCTGGTATGAAGGAGATGAAGAGGAAAAGAATCTGAATACCCTTCTGGATCTTTTGAATGAAAGCGAAACCCGTGAAGAGGATGAAACTTACCAGAATCCAGTGGATATGATGTTCCAGGAACTGGAAGAAAGAGATCCGCAGCACTTTGCAGTCAGACAGTATAAAAAATACAAAATGGCCGCCGGCAAAACGGCGAAGTCGATTTTGATTTCCTGTGGTGCCAGACTTGCCCCATTTGATATCGCAGAGCTTCGTGAGATCATGTCTTACGATGAAATGGAACTGGATAAGATCGGAGACAGGAAAACAGCCTTGTTTCTGATTATGTCCGATACGGATACCACATTCAACTTTGTGATTGCGATGCTGCAGTCACAGCTTTTCAATCTGCTTTGCGACAAGGCAGATGATGAGTATGGTGGAAGACTGCCAGTTCATGTGCGTGTCATCGCTGATGAGTTTGCCAACATCGGGCAGATTCCACAGTTTGACAAGCTAATCGCAACCATCCGAAGCAGGGAAATCTCTGCTTCTATTATTTTGCAGTCACAGAGTCAGCTAAAGGCAATGTATAAGGATAGTGCAGATACTATTCTGGGTAACTGTGATACCACACTATTTCTTGGAGGAAAAGAGAAAACTACCTTAAAGGAAATGAGCGAGCTTCTGGGTAAGGAAACCATTGACCTGTATAACACTTCGGAGACGAGGAGTAATCAGAAGTCTTTTGGATTGAATTATCAGAAAACTGGCAAACAGCTGATGACGGAAGATGAGATTGCAGTCATGGATGGAGGAAAATGTATCCTGCAGATTCGTGGTGCCAGACCATTCTTTTCGGACAAATATGATATCACGAAACACAAAAATTATCGGTATCTTGCAGATGAAAACGAGAAAAACCGATACAAAGTAGAGAAGGAGTTAAATCCGCAGTACACACCGAAACCCGAAGAAGAGGTGGAAGTGATTCACGTAGAACTGTCGGAGTAACCTTGGGAATGAACGAAAAATAATGAGGAAAGGAATAACTGACATTGGGTGCGCCGGCTTTTTAGTCGGTGTTTTTTCATTCCCGTAAACACCTGAAAAAAGTCAGTTTTGGTGAATGTATATGGCATTTTTTAGCAGTGCAATTACAACTTTAAAAACTCTTGTAGTCGCAATCGGCGCAGGTCTTGGCGTGTGGGGTGTCGTAAACCTTCTGGAAGGATATGGAAATGACAATCCCGGTGCTAAGAGCCAGGGCATCAAACAGCTGATGGCTGGTGCCGGAATCATGCTGCTGGGAACTACCCTGATTCCACAGCTGGCAACATTGTTCTCTTAAGAGGAGTGGTAGATGAACACCATCATTGAGAGAATTACGGAAGCGATAAAGGATATCCTGATCGGGCTTATTAAGTCAAGTTTGGATAACATGTTCACGTCTGTCAATGAGCAGGTGGGAACCATAGCTGGGCAGGTGGGACAGACACCGCAGGGATGGAATGCAGGGATTTTTAATCTGATTCAGAATATATCCCAAACGGTGATTGTCCCCATTGCGGGACTGATCATCACCTTTGTCCTGTGCTATGAATTGATCACGATGGTAACACAAAAAAACAATTTCCATGAATTTGAAACTTATAACATTTTCCTCTGGATCTTCAAAGCGTATGTAGCTATTTATCTTGTAACAAATACGTTTAACATTACAATGGCGGTATTTGATGTTGGTCAGCATGTGGTCAACAATGCCGCCGGAGTGATTTCCGGGAACACAGCAGTGGATGCATCGGAAGCAATCGCAAGGATTGTGGATGCACTGGAAGACATGGAGCTGGGGGATTTGTTCTTGTTATCCATGGAAACGCTGTTGATCAGTATTACCATGCGGATTCTGTCAATCATTATAACCGTTATTTTGTACGGAAGAATGATAGAGATTTACCTTTACACTTCCATAGCACCAATTCCGTTTGCCACCATGACCAATAAGGAATGGGGTAATATCGGAAACAACTATTTAAAAGGCTTGTTCGCACTGGCATTTCAGGGATTCTTCATGATGGTCTGTGTGGGAATTTATGCAGTTTTAGTAAATGCAATGACCATATCCAGTGACCTTCATGCAGCAATGTTTTCAGTAGCGGCTTATACCGTGATTCTTGCATTTTCATTATTCAAGACCGGAAGCCTTAGCAAATCAATATTCAATGCCCATTAGCGGGCAGGAAAGGAGCGCATACCATGGCGTATGTACCAGTACCAAAAGACCTTACCAAGGTCAAAACAAAAGTAGCGTTAAATCTGACAAAGCGGCAGCTGATTTTCTTTTCACTTGCCGCAGTTGTGGGAATTCCGTTTTATCTGGTCATGAGAAAACCAATCGGTTCCAGTATCGCAGCCATCCTGATGGTAACGATCATGCTTCCGTTTTTCTTCATGGCAATGTATGAAAAAGACGGTCTTCCCTTTGAAAAAGTGGTGGCAAATATCATTCGACAGAAGTTTATCTGTCCGGCAGTAAGACCATATAAGACAGAAAATTTTTATCAGGAGATTTCCACCCTTGTGAAAAAGGAGGGTGTGCCGGATGGCAAAAAAGACAAAGCAGGAGGCTCAGCAGGAGCGTCTGTCCCTGGCGGAAAAAAGAAACCGTCAGGAAAGAAGAAACAAAAAAAGCAGAAAAGAAAGAGAACAGGAAAAGCGTAGAAAGAAGCAGGAACGGGATCGCAGGAAACAGAAAAACATTCCTACAACTGCACAGCAGAGCATTCCGTATATTCGGATGCTGCAGGATGGTATCTGCCAGGTGACAAAGACCTTTTTCTCCAAGACGATTCAGTTTTATGACATCAACTATCAGCTTGCTTTAAATGAGGATAAGACCACGATATTTGAAAATTACTGTGATTTCTTAAATTACTTTGATTCTTCCATCAGTGTGCAGCTGTCCTTTATCAATCAGCAGGTGGATGTGGCAGAATTTGAGAAAAGTATTGATATTCCGGATCAGAACGATGACTTCAATGCCATTCGTGAAGAGTACCGTACTATGCTGAAAAATCAGCTTTCCAAAGGAAATAATGGTCTGGTGAAGACAAAGTATATCACTTTTGGAATCGAAGCAGAAAGCCTGAAGGTGGCAAGACCGAGGCTTGAAAGAATTGAAACAGATATCTTAAATAATTTTAAGATTCTGGGTGCACAGGCACATTCCCTGAATGGTCTGGAAAGGCTGGAGATTCTGTATCATGTGTTCAACCAGGATCGGATCGAACCATTTAAGTTCCAGTATAAGATGCTTCCGGAAACAGGATTAAAGACCAAAGATTTTATTGCACCGACTTCCTTTAACTTTTCCAAGAATCAGACATTTTTGATGGGAAGAACGATGGGAAGTGTGAGTTACCTGCAGATTCTTGCACCGGAGCTGACAGACCGGATGCTAGCAGACTTTCTGGATGTGGATGACAGCATCAATGTCAACATTCATATCCAGTCCATTGATCAGAGTTCAGCAATCAAAATGATCAAGAGCAAGATTTCAGATTTGGATAAGATGAAGATCGAAGAGCAGAAGCGGGCAGTACGTTCCGGTTATGATATGGACGTGCTTCCATCGGACCTTGTGACTTATGGAGAAGAGGCGAAGAACCTGTTGGAAGATCTGCAGTCCAGAAATGAGAGGATGTTCCTTGTAACGGTTCTGGTAATGAATACCGCAAAGAAGCGTCAGAAGCTGGAGAACAATATTTTCCAGGTACAGGGAATCGCACAGAAATATAACTGTTCCTTAAAACAGCTGGATTATCAGCAGGAAGCAGCACTCATGTCCTGTATTCCGCTGGGAGTCAATCGGATTGAAATTCAGAGAGGGCTTACCACATCTTCAACAGCGATCTTCGTGCCATTTACGACACAGGAACTGTTTCAGGAAGGGGAGGCTCTTTATTATGGACTGAATGCATTATCCAACAACATGATCATGGTTGATCGGAAACGTTTGAAGAACCCGAATGGACTGATTCTTGGTACACCAGGTTCCGGTAAGTCCTTCTCAGCAAAGAGAGAGATTACAAACTGCTTCCTGATCACGGAAGACGATATCATTGTCTGTGATCCAGAAGCCGAATATTCAGCACTGGTGCAGGCACTGCATGGGCAGGTGGTACGGGTTTCTCCGGTATCTGACCAGTATATCAATCCAATGGATCTGAATCTGAATTATTCCGAGGAAGACAACCCGTTGTCATTGAAAGCAGATTTTATTCTGTCTTTGTGTGAACTGATCGTTGGTGGAAAGAACGGACTGGAGCCGGTAGAAAAAACAATTATTGACCGTTGTGTACGGTTAGTATATCAGGAATATCTTGCCGATCCAGTACCGGAGAAGATGCCAATCTTGGAGGACTTATACAACCTTCTGAGAAAGCAGGAAGAGCCGGAAGCACAGCGGCTGGCCACTTCATTGGAAATCTATGTTACAGGTTCTTTGAATGTATTTAATCATCAGACAAACGTGGATATCAACAATCGTATCGTTTGTTTTGATATCAAAGAGCTTGGAAAACAGCTGAAAAAGATCGGGATGTTGATTGTGCAGGACCAGGTATGGAACCGAGTGACTATCAATCGTTCCGCTCATAAATCTACCCGTTACTATGTGGATGAATTCCATCTTCTATTAAAAGAAGAGCAGACAGCAGCTTACAGTGTGGAAATTTGGAAGAGGTTCCGTAAATGGGGAGGTATTCCAACTGGTGAACTGGTTTGTTACTTGTTAGTCGCTTAAAGTGCAAACTATCGCCGTTCTGACTGAAACCGGCAAGTAAGTCAGAAGTATCAATGCGGAAAAAAACGGGAAAGGGGTAGCGACCTAATCCGAGTGGAAGGCTATTCATAATAGAATAGCCACACGCAACGCATAGAGCTTGAACCTGCATAAGCAGAATATAACAGCTCCAAGAGGCCGCATTGCCAGCCGGTACGATATAATCGTGGTAAAAAGATATGCTATGCTGAGTGTGAAATGACACGCTGATGAAAATGGGCGAAAGCCCCAGAGAGGTGGATAAAAAGCCGCCTGATAATAACAATCAGATAACACAGAATATCAAAGATTTATTGGCTTCCAGGGAAATCGAGAATATTTTTGGTGCGACACGTTGACGCACAAACATCGCTCTATGAGGGTAAAACTTCATGGACTTATGGCCATGCGATGCTAAAATCGTCGGA
>NZ_JAOQJU010000027.1:0-46727 GCF_025567385.1 Dorea acetigenes | reverse complement strand
CTGCCATTTTGTTCACTCCTTATTCTCTAGATTATATCTCAAATCCTTGAGAATGGGGTGTCAACTTTTTTTATACCACATCATCACCAATGATTCGTACTTATTTAGTTCACCGTCAAACAATTTATCAATTTGCGGCTTTGTAAGCGTTTCAACCTTAAAGGTTGGACTAACAAGCTGAGCTAAGAATGAATATATAAGCAGCTTCAAAAACATATTAAAAAATGTTTGAAGCGCAAATAAATATACTTTACTGTCAATTATAACCTCATCACCGAAACCATAAATTTCTTTTATCACTGATGAAACTTCGGTGAAAGAAGTTGCCTCATCGTCTTCTCCGTACATTGTGCCAAATACCCTATCCCACTCTTTATACAAAGTACGTACACGATTGCTGCCATTTAAATCATTAAGATTAAAATATAACTCATCATAAATTATCTTAATATTTTTTTGAACAAAAGAACTTTTGGGATTAATAATAGAAATGAGATTCTTCTTATTCAGTGCGATTTTATCCTGCTGCTTCAAAAGGAACGCCAATTTCTTAAGTCCTGATGAAAAGTCTTTAACTTCATAAACAAAGGTAATTGACAAATCATATTTGATGTTTATTTTCAGTTTGCTTGTGTTTACGGGACTGCCAACCGGAGAAGGTACAAATCGGGCAAAAATAAAATTATTTCCATCAAACCCGACGCCAATACCGTTTAACAATTTCACCGTTATAACGTCGCTTGAATCTGTCTCATAAATGCCTGCATTGCCGATAATGTAATCATATAAACCATGATCGTTTGCATCTCTGCCATAAAGAGCTTCTTTCACGCCATTTTTCGTTTTGAAATATTTTAATTTCTTTAATTCAAAAGATATATTCTGAAATGTGGCATCCGTTCTGCCTCCGGCAAGAAGTGTATCTTCACTTCTATATTGATTTGCACGGGCAGGATTTAATTCCTTTAATAAAGGCTCAACAATATCTGCGTGAAAATGTATTTTCACATCCTCTTCTGTTCTAAATGTATGATTTTTAAAGGCTTTTTCTAAATTAATCAGTTCCATGCTATACCTCCAATTTTAAAGTATTATACCGCATCAGAACTTATTGGTCAATTGATCAAAATAAAAAGGAAATCATCGTCAGCACTGCCATTTTTACAATTGCCTTCCTCTTGCTTTTCTATTCTTTTTCATGTATAATAGCAAAACCATTATTTTCTGGAACTCAAGAAGAAACTCACCTAAAGGAGCTGACTATGAAAAAATTACGCCTCTTAAAATCCATACTGATCCGAACACACACAACACAGATACTTCTTTCTTATCTGTTGTTTCTCCTGGCGGACGCTCTGGTCATCCAACTGGCCGACCCTCACATCAATACATACCGGGATGCCTTGTGGTACTGTTATGCTGTGGTTTCTACTGCCGGATTTGGAGATATCGTCGTCACAACACTGATCGCAAAAACCGCTTCTGTACTACTGACAATCTATTCTTTAATCGTAATCGCGCTTGTAACTGGTGTCATCGTTAATTACTATAACCAGCTCATACAGATCCAGCAAAAGGAAACGCTTGCAGCATTTGTCGATAAATTGCAACGGCTTCCAGAGCTTTCTCAAGAAGAGCTCACGATCATGTCCGAGCGTGCGAAGTTGTTTTTAGACGAAAAAAACAACTCTATTTTTAAAAAAACGAAAAAAAATCAGGGACACGAAAATGAAAAATCGGATTAATCTGGGAATCTTTTGTTGTCTGCCGGCTGCATCTGCCTCTTTCGGCTGCAATATTTCAAAATCTCCGTAAGATAATGCCCAATGAATACGAACAGTCCCATAACCGCTGCATAATCCAACAGGAAGAAAATCAACGGCTCTTCAAAATTGAAGAATACAAACTGTATTCTCAGAAGCATATAGCTCCCTATTTCCCGTTTTACAAAGGCGAACACACCATACCCGGCAATCGCCAATGACAGGATACGCAGTATCCATGTACGGACAGCAGATGGTTTCTTTACCGCTTTTTTCGCCATTCCTATCATCATGCTCCAATGCAGACCCAGATGTAAGGACAACAGAACAAAGCCCCAATAAGATGCAAGCATGTGCAGGCTTCTTCCAAAAGAACGTCCACCGCTGATCGGCAGAAAAGAAAGAGCATGGCGGGAAAGAATGGCTCCGCTGACCATGGAACCAATCATGGAGACCAGCGCAAAAATTACCAATATAGTCTGCCAGATTCTCAGCGGCGTATATTTCCCTTTGAGTGAATTTCGACTCCATTTCCAGTTTAAGATATGGTGAACGATAAAAAGAATGAAAATTCCAATCCCGATCCACTCATGAGCCGCCTGTCCAACCAGCTCATAGGGCATAAGCAGCAGCAGAGCAATCGTCATGCCGATATCCACACATATCTTCGCAATCATTTTGGGTTTCATTTAAACTGCCTCCTTAATAACCAAGTCCGTTCAGCCATTCGGCAACATCCTCTGATGCTTCCGCTACATCTCTCTCGCTGACCGTAAATCCATCTTCAACCACTGTTGCGTCCAGCTCCAACTCCTTGATTGTATCAATGGTTCCGGAGAAACGGCTCCCGTTGTGGACATTAAACGGAATGATCGTCTTGCCGGAGAAGTCATATTCATCAAAAAAGCTGTAAAGCGCCTGGGGCATGTCGTACCACCAAGTAGGGAAGCCGACAAAGATCGTACCATACTGATCCAAGTCCTCAATATGGCTGGTTAATTCCGGACGTGCGTTTTCGTCCTGTTCTTCTGCCGCATAGTCAATCAATTCCCCACCGTCTGACGGATAAACTACAGCGGTCTGAATGGAAAACAGGTCTCCGTCTGTATTCTCCTGAATCATATCCGCCACTGCACGGAGCCGCCCAACCGCAGTTCCACCTATCGTGGTATAGCTTGCTGAGGAAACCGCGTCCACACCGCTGTTCTCCGCAGCGGTAAAATAGGCAATCAGAATCTTGCCGCTCTCCTGCTTTTCTTCCGTTTGTGCGTTCTTTGTATCATCTGCCCGGTCACATGCCGCAAGCGTTACAATCATAGTAACTACCAGAAGACAGGACAGGATACGAGCTATAAGTTCACGTTTCATCATGAGTGTTTACCTCCAGAATATTTTTCAGGTTATTCCTGTATCCTTATTATAAAAAAATCGAGACCTCGTCAGAAGTCTCGATTTGTTGTTCAGTTGATACCTAAAGGTTATATCTAATGGTGAGTGACTGCTTTACCAGTTTTTCTTTTCCTTGCTGCTGTCATGCTGTTTCTTCCGCTCTTCCACCATCTTTACGAACCACTCTACCATGTTCGGGTCATAGTGAGAGAAGAAGGCGCTGGTTTTCGTATCCAGCCCAGCGATGGCGCTCATATCCTCATCGGTAAGCGTGAAGTCAAAGACATCCAAATTCTGAATCATTCTTTCCTTATGAGTTGACTTCGGAAGCACGATCACACCTCTCTGAATATTCCAGCGGAGCATCACCTGCGCAGTGGTCTTACCATATTTTTCGCCAATCTGCTTTAATGCCTCGTTGTCAAAAAGACCTCCACGGCCCTCTCCAAAGGGCGCCCATGCTTCGTGAGCAACATGATATTTGCTCATCCACTCATAATCTTCTGTGCGCTGGTTCAGCACATGCGTCTCAATCTGATTGACCATCGGCGGGATTCTCGTAAAGGAAGCAAGATCCACCAGCCTATCCGGATAGAAGTTAGATACGCCGATGGCACGCAGCTTTCCTTCGTCATACAAATCCTCCAACGCCCGGTATGCGCCATAGTAATCGTTGAAAGGCTGATGGAGCAGCATCAGGTCCAGATAGTCTGTCTGGAGCTTCCGCAAGGATTCTTCTACGGATTTTCTGGTTTCCTCATATCCGTAATGCTCCACCCATACCTTAGAGGTCAGGAAAATCTCCTCTCTCGGAATACCGCTCTTTTTCATGGCAGAGCCTACTTCCTCCTCGTTGAAGTAAGACTGTGCGGTATCAATGCTGCGATATCCTACCTCCAGGGCATCCAATACGCACCGTTCACATTCGTCCTTCGTTACCTGATAAACGCCGTATCCGAGAATCGGCATTTTTACTCCGTTTGATAAGGTTACATATTCCATCGTGATTCCTCCATTCTATTTTTGCTCGTCTACAGGCGGCACCATTGTGACATATCTTTCCAGCAGTTCCGGAGTACTGGTATAATACCGTTTGTCTTTATTGAGTGCTGCGATCTCCGCCATTTCCTCGTCACTCAGGCTGAAATCAAACAGGTTAAAGTTTGCATGGATATGATCCGGATTCTTGGAACCGGGAATGACCACGTTTCCGGCCTGAATGTGCCAGCGCAGGATAATCTGGACATTGCTCTTTCCATATTTCTCCGCCAGTCTGGAAAATACTGGCTCCTGAATCAGCACCTTGTCCCCATGTCCCAGTGGATACCATGCCTGAATGACCATATTTTCTTTTGCCAGGAATTCTTTCAGCTTCTGCTCCTGAGAATACGGATGTACCTCCGTCTGCAAAATAGCAGGTTTCATTTCGCAGATGTCCAGAATCTCCTGAATCTGAGTGGCTGTGAAGTTGGACAGACCGATGGCCCGTACTTTGCCCTCCTTGTATGCCCGCTCCATCAGGCGGTATCCGGCGATATAGTTTCCGGCAGGCTGATGGATCAACAGCAAATCGATGTAATCGGTATCCAACCGCTTCAGTGTCTTTTCCACTGCATCCGTCTGCTCATAAAAGGATGGCCACAGCTTGGTTTCCAGGAAGATTTCCTTGCGGGGGACGCCGGACTTCTTAATCGCACGGCCCACCGCTTTTTCATTCACATAGGCATTTCCACACCGTTATTCAATTTGATATATTTCTGATTGTTCATGTCTGACATCTCCTTTACGTTTTGTTTACATCTCTATTATAAATCCATACACACACCAGCAGAAGTTCCTATTTGTTTTTCAGTGTACACCTTTAGGTTATAGCCGCAGATGCTTGCCTCAACCAGCCTATTTTGCATTCTTTGCCAAATAGTTCAAATGCAGCCCTCCGCTGCCGAGCCGCTCCACAGTTCTCAATTCAAATTCCACAGACTCTCCTGCGCTTAATGCCGGAATCCGGGTAAATACGGAAGCTGTACCACTGCTCCCATCCGTCACAGGGGACAGCACAAGGCTCAGTTCATCCACCATTCCAGCTTGCAGGAACGTCCAGTCCGCCGCGCCGCCTCCGCAGATCAGCAGCTTTTCCATGTGAAACAGCCGATGCAGCTTCTCCATCGCTATTTCGCAGTTCAGTTCTGTTTTTCCTGCAAGAATGTAAGATACACCGCGTGCTCTCAGATAAGCACGGTAGGCTACAGGAGCATTTTCGGTCAAAATTTCAATGACATGGGCTTCGGCACGTCCCTTATTGGAAAACCGTCCGGATTCCCAGCCAAGTTCGCCTTTCGTATCCAGAGCAACAAAATAGGGTTTCGCTTTATCTCCGGCGACGAAATCTCCCTCCGGAACATGGGCATCTTCTTCTAAAACCGGCTCCCGGAAATTCAAAAATTCCTTTACGGTCGTTGTTCCATACAGCCATGCGTCCGCATTCATCTCTGTGCGGATTTTTCCATATTCCCCTCCAAGCGACCTTGTTGTTTCTGTCGCCATAAAGGGGCCATTGATCTTCCCGTCCAGGGAGCTTAAAATGTGGCAAATTACATAGGGTCTGTTCATACAGTTTTTCCTCCCTTACTCAATTCTCGGTTTGTAAGTCTTCTCCATGTTACGGCATACATGCCGATGGTAACAGGCAGCATCAATGTCTCAATGATCAACTGTGTCCAGATCATTCCATACAAGCCTACGCTCCAGTTCATAAGAAGAAGACAGGGGATATTCAAAAGCCCCTGACGGCACACCGTCATAAATGTAGCCTGCGATCCTTTTCCCATCGCCTGCATGGTATAGATAATCAAAGCATTTACCGCTGTCAGCGGCACAGCCAAACACGCGATTCTGAGAAAAGAAGCTCCCAGGACGCTTGTTTGCGCTTCCTGAATAAACGCCTGCATAATCCATGGAGCGAAGCTGAAGAAACAGACAACAAAGCAGGCGGCAATCGCCATCGCTGTCTTCCATGAGAAAACGGAGATCTGCCGCATTCTTTTATAATTTTTTGCAGCGTAATTATAACCCACCAAAGGCATAAATCCCTGACAAAGGCCCATACAGATTCCCAGTGGGAACAGATCAATCCTCTTAACGATTCCATAAGCAGCCACCGGAATATCTCCGTATCCGGATGCCAGTTTTACAATAACCATGTTAGAGGCATTCGCCAGTACCGTCATCATTGCAGAAGCAATTCCCACCGAAAATATCGGCCTGGCAAATTTTATGGAGACATTGTGAATGGACAGCGATAACATCGTTTTCCCTTGCAATCTGTAAAAAATCACTAAGAAGAACAACACAGAGGCAAGGTTGGAGCAGGCCGTTGCGATAGCACTTCCTACAAAACCCATCCCTGCAACGAACATCAAAAGCGGGTCCAGTATGAGATTCAAAATCCCGCCAAACATCATACCAGCGCTGGCGTGCTTTGCATGCCCCTCGCTTCGGAGCAGATGAGCCAGCGTCATGCTCAGCATGGTAGGAATTCCTCCAATTACCACAACCCACAGCAGATAGGTTTGGGCATAGGCAAAGTTCTCATCGCTTGCGCCCAAAAAACGCAGCAGCGGTGCACGGAAGCACAATGTCAGCATGGAAAAGAGGAAAGTCATCCCCATGCCGCCGTAAAGACTGAACGCTGCAACCTGTTTCACTTCCCTGTGCTGTCCGGAACCAAGCTGGCGCGAAATCAGGCTGCTCCCGCCGATTCCAAACAGATTCCCCAGCGCAGTCAGAAGATTGAACCAGGGCGATACCAATGTGACGCCTGCCACCATATATGGATTGCCAAACTGTCCAATGAAAAAGGTATCTGCCAGATTATAAATAATGCTGACCACCTGACTGATAATAGAGGGAATTGCTAATGCCGCCACCGCCTTATGAGCCGGCACAGTTTCAAATAATTCCTTTTCTGATACTTCATCCACCCTTCAATCACTTCTTTCTTATATGCTAAATCTCCTGCACCCGTGAAATATCCGGCATTTCTTATGCTCCGGCTGCCCAGCGGACAATTTCTTTTGCCCGATCCAGATAATCTTCCCGGTCACGAGCCGTTTCATTTCCTCCGGTTCCGAGCCGGTGCAGGTCAGGAAGATGCCAACCCAGCAACCATGGCGGTGTCCGGCCTCCACTGTCTGCCGAATCATGCGAAGCACTGCCGGATGATGAGGGTCATAGAAAGCGTCCAGCTTCGGGTTCTGACGGTCAATCGCCAACGTATACTGCGTGAGATCATTGGTACCCAGTGAGAAAAAGTCAACCTCCTGGGCCAATTCTTCCGCCATCATTACAGCAACTCCTTTGCGTCCCGAACCTCCCGGACGGAAATAATCATAGGAAACATGACGGCCACGGTGCCATAAGCGCTGGCCCGAAGAATGGCCCGCAGCTGCTGCTTAAATATTTCCTTCCGAGTCAGACAAATGCGAATCGCCCGGTAGCCCAGCGCGGGATTTTCCTCTTTGTCCAGATTAAAATATTCCACTTGTTTGTCAGCGCCGATATCCAACGTCCGAATGATGACCTTCTTCCCAGCCATTGTTTCCGCCACACGCTTGTAGATTGCAAACTGCTGGTCCTCACTGGGAAAATCCTGAGCGTCCAAATAGATAAACTCACTGCGGAACAGACCGATGCCTCCGGCGTCATTTTGAAGTACCGCGCCAATGTCACCTACATTACCAATATTGGCGTAAACATTTACTTCCCGGCCATCCAGCGTCACATTGGGCTTTTTCTTTAGTCCCTGTAGCAGCGCCTCCTGTTTTAAGTCATTGTTTTGTTTCTGCTCCATAGTGGAAAGCAATTCTGCAGCGGGATCGATATAGACGCAATGGTTATAGCCGTCCAGTACAGCAGGTTTGCCGTCCCAGCTCTCGTCAAAGTCCACTCCGATCAAAGCAGGAATGTTCATCGTCCGAGCCAAAATAGCGGTGTGGCTGTTGACGGAACCATGCCGTGTAATGAATCCGAGGAGCTTGCTCTTATCCAGTTGGACCGTTTCGCTTGGGGTCAGGTCATCTGCCACCAGAATGGCTGGCGTATCATCCGAAAATCCGCCATCTTCCTGCCCGGACAGGATATTGACCACCCGATTGGAAATATCTTTCACATCAGCAGCTCTTGCCTGCATATAAGTGTCATCCATGGCGGCAAAGGCTGCTGCAAAATTTTCTCCTGTTGTGCTTACGGCATGTTCCGCAGATGCCAGCTGTGTTTCGATGATGCCTTTGACCGCTTCCAGATAATCTTCATCGTCCAGCATCATCTGGTGAATCTCGAAAATGGCTGCATGATCCTCGCCCACTTCATTCAGGGCCTTTTCATAGAGCATGCCAAGCTGCTCCTGTGCTTTTTTCCGTGCTGCGTCAAAGCGCTCCCATTCTTCTGCAGGAGTCAGCGAAGAAGAAACTACAGTCTGCCGCGCAGCTTTGTGATAAATCCGCAAAGGGCCGATTGCAATTCCGTTTAGAATCGATTTTCCGGTTGCAACTTGCATGGAATATTCCTCCTTTCAGAATCACAGATTCTCCTGAAAGAACTGCTCCATAGACTTCAGACTGGCATCCTCATTGCCGCCCTCCACGGTGATGGTCACTGTGTCACCGCCCTTAATGCCCAATCCCATCAAAGCCATAGGGTTCGCTACCGTCATAGCTTTCAGGAATGTAGACATTGTAATGGATATCGCCCTCACTGACGGAATGGAACACATTGTCGATAACAAAGCCCCGGTATTCTTCAGTCCCTTCTGTAACAGAGCCAAGAGTGCTTTCTTCCGGTTGGGTGCTGATTTCTATCTCTTTCGGTTCCGTCTGCTCGCTGCTGCCATCGGTAATATGACTGCCCATGAACAGATACCACCACCCGATTCCAAGAAACACAACAAGTATCACTCCAGAAATTATCATCTTTTTTCTTTTTTTCATGTTAATCCTTTCATTCTTGCAGTGCTTTTATTTTCTGATTCCATTTTACCTATTTCCGACCCAGAGCAGAAGTCTCCGTTCGTTATGCAGTTATAAGTCAAAGGTATAAACCGCGTAACTTTTTAGGACTTCTGCTTTTTCAGGAGCGTGCTACAATAGAAAGAAATAACATCAGCCCGCAATGAACCTTCACTCATTGCGGGCTGATATTTTTAAGCGTTATTTGAGCTTTGCTCCGTCCTGAAAAGCATTGCCCACCTTTTCACTCAGCTTCAGATAGGCATTATGCACCGGATCGAAGGAAATGGCCTGAAGCTTGGCGGAATCGATCTTTCCATCCTCTCCCAGAATACTCTCGTCTGCGCTGACATTGACGATCTTGCCGATGATGTTCCCATCCTCGCTCACCTTCAGCAATTCGCAGTCCAAGGTCAAAGGAAACTCATCAATGACAGGGGCATCCACATATTCGCTCTTACTGACATGAAGGCCAGCCTTTACAATCTTATCCTTTACCTGATTGGCAGACTCCAGCCCCACATAATCAGCTTCCGTTACATGGGCAGCATCAGCAAAGCTGACGGTAAAAGCACCTTTCGACTTAATATTTGCGGTGGTCTTGTGTCCCTCGCTCAGGCAGAGAACAACTTTGTCAGCATCGTACAGACCGCCCCATGCAGCATTCATGGCATCCGGGGTACCGTCCTCATCATAGCTGCCGATAATCAGCACCGGCAGGGGATAAAACCAGGGTTTTGTTCCAAAATTTTTACGCATAATGAAATTCCTCCTATTTAAATTTTTACTTGTGATAACGCTTACTTCTGAATCACAGGCGCTCCGGTCTGCGGGTACCGGGAATCGGCACAAGATAGGGCTTTTTGCACAGCATCCACGCCAGCGAAATCTGAGCAGATGTAGCGTTCTTCTCTTTTGCCGTGTTCTGCAGCAATTCCAAAAGTTCCCGATTGCGTTCGATATTTTCCGGCTGATACTGGGGCATCACGCTACGGTAATCCTCATGACCGCCGAACATCGTGTCCTTTCCGTACTTACCGCTCAAAAAACCATTGGCCATAGGGGAAAAGGCCACATAACCAATCCCCAGTTCTTCAAGTACCGGGAACAGAGCTTCATACCACCTTGCCATCATGGAATAACGGTTCTGAATCGCCGTTACAGGGCAAACGGCATGGGCGCGCCGGATGGTTTCCTCCGTTGCTTCCGACAGCCCCCAATGGGTAATTTTTCCCTCTTGAATCAATTCTGACATAACCCCGGCCACTTCCTCAATGGGAATCTGCGGATCAAGTCGGTGCTGGTAATACAGGTCAATGTGATCTGTCTACAGCCGTTTCAAGGAACCCTCTACCGAAGCTCGAATCACTTCCGGGCGAGAATCCGTCACAACAGGCAGATTGACCGCCTTGCTGTTCCAATCAAAATGAATGCCAAACTTAGTGGCAATCACCACCTTATTCCGGTAAGGCTTCAGGGCCGCTCCCACCAGTTCCTCATTATCATGAGGATACTCCTGCGTCCCATAGGTTTCCGCTGTGTCAAAAAAGGTGCAGCCCCGAGCCACGGCCTGTTCGATCAGTTCTGTCATCTCCCGTTTGTCTGCCGGCGCTCCGTAGGCATGAGTCATACCCATGCAGCCTAATCCGACAGCAGAAACTTTCAAATCTTTTCCCAAAATTCTCGTGTTCATAAAATTCTTCCTCTCTTTTCTGATGGCTTCGTTCAGCGGATGCATTCCTTCACAATATCCGTAACCTCATCTGCCGAAAGCAGAGTGGCAATGTTGATTCCTTCCACTGTTTCTACAGAAACCTTTCCTTATTTTCTTTACAGTTCCAAACCTTCCAGCCATGTCTGAACATCCGTTTCTGAAACATTGGACGAGAATCTAATACCTTCCAGCCAGTTTCCGGTTCCGGCTGCTTCCGCCAAAAGTTCTCCGCTTTCTCCCAACCCGGAAGATGCAGAAGTGCAGAAGGGGATTACTGTTTTTCCGGTAAAATCATTGGCTGCGATAAATCCATCTACCGGCCATGCCGCAATTCCCCACCAGATGGGATAACCGATAAACACGGTATCATAAGACTCCCAGTCAGAAACAGTAGATTCTACAAGTTCTACTGTTCTCGCGTCAGGATTGTCATGCTCATATACCACCCGGCTGCTGTCATCATTATAGTTCAGATCCTCATCCGTATATGGCTCCACCGGCACCAGTTCCAGTGTATCCGCTCCTGTTGCCGCTGCAATATAACTCGCGGCTTCTTCCGTATTTCCCGTTGCCGAATAGTAGACAACCAGTGTTTTTCCTTCTTTGGGTTCCGTATCCTCCGAAGGTTCTTCTGTGTCTGTCTCGGTAGTCGATTCTGTTGGCTCCTCAGTAGGCGTTTCGGTAACAGCCTCGGTACTTTCGCTTTCAGACTGCGTGTCCGCGGTACTGTTTGTGTTGCTGTTACTGCTGCAGGCAGTCAAAGCCAAAATCATGGATAGACCCAAAAACAACGAAACTAATTTTTTCATGGTAATCGTCCTTTCTATTTCTTGTATTTTTTAGTAGCATTCCTGAAAGATCTTCAGGATTTCCTCATGTGTCATCTTCCTATAGCTGCCAAAGACGAGATTGCAGGAATCCGCAATCGCCTTGAGATCAGTGGATTCGGTCACGCCCAGTTCCCGCAAGGTAGTGGGTAAGCCGATCTCCCGGATAAAATCAGCCAGTTCCTCCACACCGGTGCGGGCCAGTTCCTCCCTGGTTTTGCCCTCCGGAGAAATTCCCCATACATTCACGGCGAATTTTGGGAATTTTGACAGCCCATCCTTGTAGATATGCCGGTAATAGACCGGATGCAGCACTGCTAGACCCGCGCCGTGGTTGCAGTTGGTGTAGGCTCCCAACTGATGTTCCATCTGGTGGCACTGGAAGTCCATCCGTTTGCCCAGCTTGATGATGCGGTTTTCCGCCATGGTGGACTCCCACATCAGGTTGCTCCGGGCAGTGTAATCCTCCGGGTTTTGAATCGCCGCCCGCAGGTCGCGGATGACGCCCCGCATGAGCGCTTCGGAAATGTCATCGGAAACATTGTCCTCATCCGGCTCACTGAAATAGGTCTCCATGATATGAGAGAGAATATCGAACCCACCAGACACCATCTGGAATTTTGGTACGCTGTAAGTATAGGTGGAGTCCATCAGGGCAAACCTGGCATTACATTTGGGATAGTCCCGCCCGGTCTTGATTTTCAGTTCCTCATTGGTAATGACCGCTCCGCCGTTCATTTCACTGCCGGTTCCGGCTACCGTGACGATAACGCCCAAAGGAAGCGGTTCAAAATCAATAACACCTGGCCTTGCCCAGAAGTCCGTCCAGATGTCTCCGTCATACACTGCCGCCACGGAAACAGCCTTGCAGCAGTCCATCACGCTGCCGCCGCCTACGGCGAGAATCATATCTACCTGATTTTCCTTTGCCAGCCTCGCTCCCTCCAACACCTTGGCATAGGTGGGATTTGCCCCGATGCCGGAGAATTCCACGATGGATTGACCGGCTTTTCGCAGGCAGGCCGTTACCTCATCATAGATACCGTTCTTCTTAACAGACCCGCCGCCATAGCAAAGCATAACGGTCTGTCCGTAACGGCCGGAAAGGCAGGCCAGATATTCTTTCACGCAGCCCTTCCCAAAATAGACTTTCGTTGCATTTTCAAAAATAAAGTTATTCATTTTCGTTCTCCTTTATAAATTAGTAACTCATATCTTCCTATTACACTTGCCTCTGCCAGAATGCTATTGCTTCATCAATCCACCCCTCCGCCACCGTGCCGGTTCCCAGCCCGAAGCCATGGGATAGCCCCGGATAGGAATGAAATTCCGTGTCGATTCCCAGGGCGCTCATGCCTTCAAGCCGCCGTTTCATCGTCCGCCAGTTGGCAATGCCGTCGCTTTCCCCGACTGCCACGAAGGTTGCCGGATCGCTTTTACTGTATTCACTAAGACCCGTGTACTGCATGATAACCGCCGCAGGCTGTGGAAGGTCATCCGCTCCAAAAGCTGCCGTTCCATAGGATCCAACCCATGCCGCCATTCTTGCCCCGGCACTGCCGCCCCACAAAGAGTATCCGTCTGTGTTCACTTCCAATTCATCCGCGTGTTCAAAAATAAATTGAATGGCACGGGCCAGATCCTCACAAGCCGTTTGCGCGCCGGGACGATAGATCAGGGCAAAGGCGTTATACCCTTGTTTGGAAAGCTCTAAGGCGTGGGGAAAGCTATCGTGCATTGCTCCTACATAGGCAAATGCTCCGCCCGCGTTACAGACCGCAAAGCGCTCACCGGGATTTCCCTTAAAGAAAAACAGCCCTGTGTCCTCTTTTTCCGGGTCAGCCGCCTTTTCCTCATCGGTGTAAATGTCATAAAAGATGGTGTCACCCGAGGTGGCATGCTCTTTCATGTAATTTGTAATCTCCACGGTCATATCCGGATCAATATTGCTGTAATAGGTCAGATGCAGGTTTCCCAGTGTGTCTCCGCTATAGTACCAGTCATCCACCGGAAAGATCAGCCTGCCGTAATCCCCGAAAGCAGGATCATGCATGACGTCAGATATAGGGGTATCGGTGGTATAAAAGCTGCCCGTCAATATATCATCCTCTGTATCCTTTTGCGCATATTCCGCATCCATTGTGTTTGATACCATGTCCTGCACCTCCTGGGAATGATCCGCTTCGGCTGAATTTCCACAGGCAGTCAGAACCGTCATAAAAAGGACAGCCATGATTCCCATTATAATCGCCTGCTTCATCTGCGTATCCCTCCTTAACAAACCTTTTCCATGTTTTTTCTATCTACAGTATAAAAAAATCGAGGCCTCCGCAGAAGTCTCGATTCGTTCATCAGTTTATACCTAAAGGTTATATGTGAAATTCTCTATTGACGCAGTACCGTCTGAATTGCCGACAGGAAATGCTTTACCGTCTCCGATGGCGTATGGGAATAAAGCAGGCCATAAGGAATGGAATGGTTCCATTCCACCGGGATGACCTTTAACAAAGGATGGACATTGTCCCATGCCTGGACTGCCATCAGCACGTCATTACTGTTTTCACAACGGTTAAACACATCTACGCTGTAAAAGTCAAAATCCACAATCTGAATCTGGCTGTGATTCTGCCAAATATCATCCCGAAGCACATCCACATAGTGGCTCCAGTTCCGGTGCATCAACATCAGCTGCTCTCCATACAAATCCTGAATGGTCAGACGGTTTTTACCGGCAAGACGATGGTGGATGGAAACCGCACAACAGATCGGCTGCCTGGAAATTTCAAAACCCGCACAGTTTCGCAAATTCAGCATTGTGTCATCAAAAATCCCCGCGACCACATCAATATGTTGTCCAAGGTTCTTCAGAATCTCTCTGGCATTCTCCGGTGTATTTTCATAGGGAATAAGCTGAAATTTGATTTCCGGGCAAAGCTCATGGATCTTCGGCCAAAGTTCCACTAAAACCCCGGCAGGCGTCATAGGAGAAGTTCCGATGCGGATTACGTTATCCCCCTCCTGCATGGCATTCTTTGCTCTGATGACAGAATCCTTGCAGTACTGGACCACATACTTCGCATCATTATATAATGACATACCAGCCTTTGTCAGCGTCAGTCCACGATGGGTACGCTCAAAGAGCTTCACGTCTAAATTCGCCTCCAGCAGATTAATCTGTTTAATAACTGCCGTAGGCGTGATATAGGATTGCTCAGCGGCCTTATTAAAACTACCGGCATCCGCTACGCGGATAAAAGTTTCAAGTTGAGGATTATACACCAATATCACCTCTTCTCTTTCTTAAATCTTTCGGCTTTTCCGCCGTTTTTGGTATCATTCATGAACGTCCGAAACGCTGTACCCCGTCGCTTTTATTATATGCGGATATACGAACAAAAGCAAGCAGACCATATTGAACTTTCCAACTTTGTGATATCCTTTATATAATAATCTGGCAAATACTGCACACAGCAGCGAACCGTCAAAATGCTGTTATACCAAATAAATGGAATCTTTGCCTTTAACTTTTTTCTACACCTTTGTTATGCCTAAAAAGTATTTCATGTATTCTATGAATTTCGTCGCTGCCAGACTAAACGGCTGCTGCCTTTTCCAAGCCAGCACGCTGTTTGCGGTAAGCTCCGGAGACAATGGCCGGTATGCAATTTTCTCTTTATCCCAGAACGGAATCGCCCCCTCAATAACAAGGGAATATGCCAGGCCTCTCTGAACCATAATGGCGCTGTTCGTCGTTAAATTACTGGTAAAGAGAACCTGCTGCTCCTGAAAAAAATCTCCCAGCCAGTTGGATAATTCATTCTGTACATTTGTCCTTCTCGGAAGGATGAGCGGCATATTATCCAGATCTTTTGCATTTACCGCTTCTTTCTCCGCAAGCGGATCATCCGGGCGCATTAAGACAACCCACCGTTCCTTTCCCTGTAAGCGGATAAATTCAAACTTTTCTATATCGACCGGCTCCAACAATACACCAATGTCAATTAGGCCTTTTTCCATCTGCTCTTTTACCAGGTCGGCGTTTCCTGTGAAAATATCGAATGTAACAAGCGGATATTTCTCACGAAATCTTTCAATGATTTCCGGCAAAACCTGCATAGCCGCCAATTCTCCGCCGCCAATCACAATTCTGCCTTCCACAAGTTCATCCTGCCAGGTCAACTCCCGCTGTGTCCGATCAACCAAAGACAAAATTTCTTCTGCCCGCCTCCGCAGCAAGATTCCCTCGTTTGTCAATGTGATTTTTTTCGCACCTCTGTGAAACAGTTTGACGCCGACTTCTTCTTCCAACTGTGATAACTGGCGGCTGAGTGTCGGCTGTGTAATATGTAAGGCCTCTGCCGCCCGATTGATTCCTTCTTCCCGGACAACCGCGAGAAAATAACGAAGCACTCTAATTTCCATGGCATTACCTCCTCATTTCATTCTATAGTATATATAGTTGACTATATATACTTGACAATATAAGTTTACCACAGTTATCACCTAAAAAAACCCACAAACACAATGTTTGTGGGTCTACCATGCAATAAGATATACAATTTCCTAACGCTTGCTGAACTGAGGTGCTCTACGAGCTGCTTTGAGACCGTATTACCTGACCTTGATCCAAAAAGACCAGTATTCATGCGGTTTTTCGGGCTTTCCTCTCTCAGTAAACCCATAGGTAAACCCACGAAATCGCGAAATTTTTGGTGCAGTTTAACGCAGCCCGAATGCAGCATTCACAACGCTGCTTAATTCCTCAGGTTTATTGTACTTGACTTTCGCATAGATGTCCATAGTCGTTTTGCTGTTCTCATGGCCTGCCAGATACTGCACCGTCTTAGGATCAACACCTTTGTAAATCAGATTGGTGATGTAGGTGTGCCGCAGCATGTGCGGAGTCACCTTGAAGTCCATCGTATACACCAGTTTGGGATTATTCGGCTGATGCTCACCAAGCCTTGGCTTTATTCTATGCTTGATGGACTGTCCATTTACATAAGTGTAATAACAGCGTTCTGCAGTAGAACGGACTGTTATGTACTTCCAGACTCTCACAAACTGTGTTTCCGTCAAAACAGTTCCCTTCGAATTCGAGATCACATATTCCGATTCTGATTTTTCCCTTTCTTCCTTGAGACAGGCTACCAGGCATTTTGGAATCGGAACATCTCGTTTTGCTGCCGGTGTCTTCAATAGCGTGTTGACTACCGGCTCACCGCCTTCCACATGCCATGCACGCCTTACCGAAATGTACGGCGTTTTTTCATCCAGGAATACGCAGTCCCATTTTAATCCAAGGATCTCTTCTCTACGCAATCCCGCGTACAAACCGATCATCACGAAGACATACGGTGGAAGCTCACGAATGCTATCCAGCAAAATGGCAGTCTGTTCATCCGTCAAAGCCTCGCGCCGTTTCGCTGGCTTTCCGCCTCTTGCGCAAATCGTTTTGGATGGATTCTCTTTAATCACCTTGCTCTCTTCTGCTGAATTAAAAATGTTCTTAATCAGCATATTGAGCTGGCCATACATTCCGGAAGAACCTTTTGATAACGGAACCATCAGCAGCCGCAGGTCATCTGTGGTCACCTCGTCCATATACATCTGTCCAATCGGACCCACGATGTACCGATTCACCATCCGTGCGTATCCTTCCAACGTATTAGTTCTTACCGTTCCAGACCGCATCAGCAACCATTTTTCACAGTACTCTTCCACGGTCGGATTCTCTCTATGGAAAACCACTTCCGCGATTTTCTTCTGGGCATTTTCCACCCGGTCATACAATTCTTCGCGTGTCAGCCCGTAAATCGCCACTCTCTTTCCGTCTGCATCTGTAATCCGGGTGCGGTAATACTGTACCCCTTTCATCATCACTGTTCCGTATTCCGGAAGTTCAGCAGGACGCTTTTTCCCTTTAGCCATGTGTTCTCCTCCTATCTATCTTCATACATTGCGTGTTGTCACTTTTATTATCATGGCGTACAGCACTTCCTTCAAGGATGTCGAATGTATGTAAAAAGGCAGGGATTTTTGACCATCCCTGCCCTAATTTCTTTCTGATTTACTCTTAATCCCACGATGCAAAAGCATCTTCCAGCACTCCTGCGAGCTGCTCTGGGCGATTATATTTCACCTTGGCGTAAATATCCATGGTGATCTTGCTGCTTTCATGACCGGCAAGATACTGAACCGTCTTCGGGTCAACCGAAGCATGAATCAGATTCGTAATGTAGGTGTGCCGCAGCTGATGCGGAGTCACCTCAAAGTCCAGACTGTAAACCACATTTCCATTGTGTGCTGCCTTTTGCCCCAGAACCGGCTTCACCGTATGCTTCACCCTCTTGCCATCTTCATAGCGGTAATAGCAGCGTTCCTTGGTGGTACGAGTTACGATATACTGCCATAATCTCTTGAACTGCGTATAGGACAACGGGTCTCCATCCCGGTTTGCAACCACAAAATCCGATGTCGATGTCTTCTTCGCCTCTTTCAGACATTCCAGAAGATTGTCCGGCAGAGGGACATTCCGATGCGCTGCCTTTGTTTTCAGCTCTGTCAGAATCACCGGACGATTATGCTCCGTATGCCAGGCTCTCCGAACGGTAAGGTACGGAGCCTCGCAATCAAGATACACCGAATCCCATTGAAGTCCGAGGATTTCTTCTCTCCGCAATCCTGCGTACAGCCCCAGCATCACGAACACATACGGCGGTAAGCCGTAAATGGCATCCAGCAGCTTATCCACCTGCTCATCCGTAAGCGGGAGGCGGTCCTTCTGGGGAATCCCGCCCACATTCTTCTTCAGATAGATGGTCGGATTCTCATCAATGATCTTACTCTCCATTGCTGCCGTGAAAATACACTTATATAGAACATTCACTGATTTGTACACGGATGCCGACTTTTTCGATGCCGCCAACAGTGCCAGGCGAATGTCATCTGCTGTTACATCTCCCATATGCATATCGCCCAATGGCTTGATGATGTAGTTCTTCACTTTCGATGTATAGTCAATCAGCGTTGTCATCCTGATCTGTGCCGACTGCATCAGCAGCCATTTCTCGCAATACTCCTCCACTGTAGGTGTACTGCGGCAATACGTCTTGTTCTCAATCTGCTGGATCGCTTCCTGTTCCTTCTGGTACAGTTCCTCTCTCGTTCTTGCATATAAGGAAACCCGCCGTCCCTGCTGATCTGTTACACGGGTTCGATAATATTGCGTTCCCTTCATACTCACCGTACCATAATCGGGAAGCATCATTCTTCTTGCCGCCATATCATTACCTCCAATCCTGTTGATGCTTTCATTATTGCGGATTCATCGTCCATACTCAACGATGTCGATTTTCACCGCCGAAAGCTTCGAGGTTTGCGATATGTCGCAGCACGTTCCATCGGTTTTGCACGGTGCGTACATTTTGCAATGTACTCCTGAATCCCCACTTCCGTGAAATAAACGCAGCCGTTTTCCACATACTGAACATAGGAGATCAAACCGTCTGTTCTTGCAGCATCCAGTGTTTTTACGCTGATTCCCAGTATACTGGCTGCTTCTTTCCTTGTAATCAGTTTATCCATCGCCTTCTTCGCCATCCTTTCGGCATTTGCCCTGTCTTTTTTTCTCTGCTTGTTCCGGAATGTAATATCCAAGTTGAATCCTTACAGCTTCATCAATCCCACGCATCTGCCCCTTACTTACCCGCCCAAGATAGCGAATCACGCATATCTTGTCGCAGGTGTCGAGCTGTTCTGCCAATACCATAGACGGTTTTGCCAGTCCCTTTGCTTTACGGAGAAAGAAATGCGTTGGCTGTTTTCGCTTCTTCTCAATTTTCGATGTCAGCGGAGCAATCGTGATCGTCGGCGCATAATAATTGCCGACATCATTCTGAAGAACCACAACAGGACGAACACCGCCCTGCTTTGATCCGACCGGAACACCGAGATTGGCGAGATATAAATCACCTCGCCGATAAACCCAGTTTTCTTTCATATGCTGTTGTCTCCAATCTCCATACACTGATATGGATAAAGCCTGCCAGGTATCATGCTGATACAGCACCCGGCAGCGCTTTCTGAAAATATGGTTTCTCTGTACTTTTTCTTATCACCCCAGAGATGTAGGATTTCTCACAGGCGGCAGTGTGCTTCACTGCTCCATTGGAATTTAACCATCCCGCCTTCCTTATGGCCGGACCGCGAATTACGGAAGTATCATTGTCCCTGTCCGGCTTTAACACCGCCGCCGGTTGCAATCCGGCATTTGCTTCTGCGAAACCGCTATCGCCCCGATGGGCTTCATGGCGTGCAGTCGAAGGCTCGACCAAACAGGAATGTACCTGAAGAATGAGTATTCAGTTTTCAAGGGACATCCGGACTTTCGTCCTTACAAAGTAAGTTTAACAAGAATCCTCCGGTTTCGCGTTGGCCTCGTAGGCGCACTTTGGTTGTCCTTGCAGGACTACATACGGTTCGTTTTGACTTTTTCAGTGTTCTATACAGCCAGATTGAGGCAAAAAAATACCCCGTTGGTTTCCCAACGAGGCATCAAAGACGATTCTATTCTGTTTTCTGTAAACTGGTACCCGTTTATCTCCTGGTGACCATTTGAGTCACGGCTAATGTATCAAAAAAGCAACGCTCATCTCAGCAAATCAGACAAGCTGTATTCTCCTTTGGGGATATTGGCTGTTCTGCGATACTCTTTTATGGCTTTCACCAAGAGCTGAGGATTACTGAAATACTGCTTCACAAAATCATACGACTTCACATCATGCATCCGAAGATTTGTTTTACAAAATTCGCTTGGTTTTTTTCCAGAACGCTTAAACTGATCATATGCTCCTTCCGCATGAATAATCAGCATTTCAATTTCTGGAGCAGTAATGACATTTACCACGTCAATTTTCTGCTCATATGCTTTACTCAATCGAAATTCCTCTCTACGAGAATCCAAAATCCGTATCACCGAAATCTGCTCATCGAATCCTTTCCGTAAGTATCGCTCCTCGAATCGTTTAGCACTTCTGCAACGGATAACACGTTCTTCCAACATTTCTTCTCTGTTGAAAATCAGAAGATCATTATCAACCAGTATGTCGATAATAGCTTCTTCGGCAGAGCCTTCACATATACACGCCTTGTATTTTGCTAATTCCATTCTGCCGCCTCCTTAATTGATTGAAGCAGCCAGGCTTTTCTTCAAGCGCATATACGCTTCATATGCTGGCGTTGTTCCCTCAAGGAAGCCGCTCTGGTAAGCATCACTCTTTTTAATATCATTACGTTTCAATATATAGCTCAAATTTTCTGCTGTAATGCCATTACGGTTTCTAACGATACAAATTCCGTCATTTCGGTCATATTCGTCCAGCAGTTCCGGATAATGCGTAGTGAAAATAAGCGTTCCGCCATTTTTGTTCAGTCGGCTGTCCATAAAGAAGCGCATTAAGGTCGTTACAATTTCCTTGTTGAAATGATTCTCTATTTCATCTACCAGAAGATAACCACCTGAATGAAGAACTTCCTTTACCATCGAGAATGTAATAATACCCTTAATCGTACCAGAGGACAGATACTGCTCAAGGTCTGCCGGATTATTCAGGATAATCTCTTCTTCATCCTTAAACTTCAAGTGGATAAATGTTTTTCCCTCTGTCTGCTCAAAACACAATTTCTCAATGGTCGGATCGAGAAATGCAATTACCTCCAATGGAATATCTTCGGTAAATGGAAGCACATTCACATTCGTATAGGAAAGCAGGCTGAATATTTCCACTGTATCATTCGCTTTTTTATTATGTGCAATGACAAAGCTGACATCATCAGAAAGGTATGCTTCATCGCTATTGCGCTGCTCTACAGGCTTCATTCCTGTAAAATCTGTCAGATACTTTTTCGACTTAACGGTTGCAATCGGTTTTTCCCAAAGGCTTTCAGACAGAATCGAATACACATATTCCCCTGTTTTCGACTTCTTTGCCGCAATTACAGTTTCCAAGCAACAGACGTAGCTACGCTTATCATAAAAATATGTGCGGATTGTAACATTCTTCGCTCCGCCAAGAATGCTTTTTGCCTCCACATGATTGATGGGCTCATTTTTCACAATATTTAAGGCCAAGCTAATGACCTTTAATACCGAGGTCTTGCCAGATGCGTTAATTCCAATGAAAGCACAGGCAGAGTGGAGATAGTAGTTATCCGTCAAACGGTAAAGACTATCTTTGTCCTCTTCGCAAACACGTTGCTGCGTATAAAAGCAAATATCCAAGTCTTTTTTGAATAATGGGAGTCCTTGTGCGGTGATGCGGAGTATTTTCATAGGTAGTCCTCCTCTAAAAACAGTTTTTTCGTTTTTATTTTCTTATAATCTTATTATACGCCGCAAATCAGAAAATATCAACGGATTTTCCGTTTTTATTTTCTGATTTGTTTTTTACACTAAAAAGTATCCGTTCAATATGGCAAGCCCTGTGATTGCTGACCCGTTCCACCGCATGAAATACATGGAGCGTCATGGAAGCGGCCTACGCAAAATCGTCAGGGAAACCGAAAAGCCGCCTGGATATACAGCGGCATATAATCCGAAAATTTTCTCAACGGCAACAGATTTCAGAGTCATCTTGAAAAATGTAAATTACCAACTTAGTCAGAAAAACTTAGTCAATGACCAAGTTAGTGAGCAAGATAAATCGCCGGACATCCCACACACAGTTTTGAATCTTTGTATCCACCTTATTGCCCACGGCAGTGAGGGTGCTCAAATCACTCATGCTCACTCTATCATGGGTACAGCCAATGATAAGTCCTATGACGCAACCCATGATAACTTAGAGGATGACACCCATCAAGGTATCCACCAAGATAGCCACCATGATTCTACGCCGTCAGCAGTTATATTGCACCTAATGCTTTTTAGATTTTTTTCGCAATCGTAGACAGCTCCGAAATAATACTAAGAAGATCATTTTTGACTTCCTCTTTGCTTGGCTCGCTGCCCATCAGAAGATAATCCGTGCTGACATGGAGGATGCAGGACAGTTCAATCAGCAAGTCAATAGAGCAGCTGCGTTCACCGTTCTCCATGCGGCTGACATGCTGCTTGCTTGCCAGGCCCAGGCGAACCGCCAGTTCCTCCTGCGTAATGCCACGGGAAGTGCGAACATCGTGAAGTCTCTTACCAAACTCTTTTGCGTCAAAATACATACGTTTCTCCTTCCGCACAGCCGGTACAGAACCGGATCAACGGAAGGTCAAAAAAAGAGCCGCATGACGGTGAAGAAAAATCCTGTGCCGATAAAACAGAACATGGGTATCCCATAATTCTGTCTCATGCGGCATTCGGAAGACTTCGCCTGTCAGCGGCTCCACAGCACAGCTATGACTTATAAAATTGTGTTAATAGGGTTATTTATTGTCATCTCAACCATTCAAAGACGAATAGTAGAGCTGCAATCTCCGTAATCTTCTCATCTCCAAAACATTGAAGACGGTCTCGCGTCCGCAGGCCTTACATTTGGTCTGCACATGTCCTCTGGTATCCTCAAAGACGATGATTGAATTGTGTCGGCAATAAGGGCACCTGACAATCCTGGGCTTTTGCGAAGCAATCGCATCCTTTGCCTGGATGATTTTAATCTGCATTTCCGCAGATGGTTCCGATACTCTGATATTCCTGCTCATGGCCACACCTCCAATGGATCACGATATTCATAATCCTTTTTCCGGTTCAGATAGCCCAGTTGTTCCAATCGAATAGCTGCTGCTGATCTCGAAACACCAAAGACACCACAGAAGGTATCTATCTTCACTTGGTCACTGTCGTAAAAACGCCATCCATAACAGGCCAGAGGCTTTCTGCTGTTGATGAACCACATCGCCCGATCCACTTCTGACTGAGGCATCAGAATGGCAGCTCCCAGCGTATTGGCCTGCCATTCGTTCCAATCTTCCTGCGTTCTCAAGACGCGCGAGCCATTTCCTCGCACTTCCGGTCTCTTATGGCAGGCTATCTTTCGGTCATCGGAATCCAGCTGAAACAGTATCTGGTGAGCGCACTCATGTGCCAGCGTAAATCTGCGTTTTCCGCAGAGTTTCCGAATATTCGCTGGTTCAATGAAACTCTTGTCCAGAACCACATCATTGGTTTTCAGGAAGATGCTCCTCTGACTTCCATCAACCTCTATCTGATATTCTGTATCCACATACGCGGTCAGACCATAGATGCTTCCGTCCGAGGACAACTTTTGAAATGACACCTTCAGGTTCAGATAATCGGATGCAAACTGGTCAATGGGTGTCGGAAGTGCGAACCTTGCCGGATCATCTGCTTCGCTGCCGAAAAAGGACTTTTGAAAATCTCTTATCACTGCAACAGCGATTTCTTCTATGTTTTTCTGCGAAAGGATCATAGGCACGGCTCCTTTGCTTCAACGAACCATTTTTCATCTTCGTTGTACAGGAAACTCTCATGCCCACCGATCATGACCGTATAGCGGATTCCGCAGCCACCTACCTTCGTGGAAGCAGCCCGGCACTTATGCTTCAATCGGTCGATCTCATACACCCGTCCGTCAATCCACCGAATCAGACGCGGACGGATATTTCCCTCCGCATCCACATCCAAATTCACAGGTACATATACTTTTCTACATTTCTGTTCCGACATATTCTACGCTCCTCCTCTGTAAACCGGCGAATGTGTTGACTTCTTTTAGCAAAGAACTCACCAGATTCTGCCGGTGCTGTATTAACCGATCATTCCTGTCGGCATGACCAAATCCACTTTTCGCTCTGTCGGCATCTTGCTTTTCTGAAAAAGTACCCCATTTTTTATCGCATCTTTCCCGAATCGGAATCGAATCTGCTCAATCGCTGCGTCCAGCCGTTCCTGGCGATCCAGTGATTTCACATCTGTGAATAGGTCGTATTGTATCGGACAATCCTCTTCAAACAGATTGATTGCCCGAACCGTCACCGAACGAATCGGGTGTTCCCACTGATAATTCTTTGCAAACAAAGAAAATGCGGTTTTCGCCAGATAGGTAGGGCTTTGTGTCGGAATGCTAATCCGGCACTGCCACTCCTTCGTGAAAAGCTCATTGTTGCGGATGGAAATCGCAATTCCGCCTGCTTTCTTTTTATGCGTTCGCAGCTTAGTTCCGATTTCCTGCACCAGTTCCAGCATGACACACCAGACTTCGGCGTTATTTTCCAAATCCTGCATGGTCGTTATCCCGTGCCCAATGCTCTTTACTGGGGAGACATAATCGGAACGCATAACCGGCGAATCATCCAGTCCATTGGCATATTTCTTAATCGCCAGTCCATTCTTTCCAAGGCGGCACTTCAAGAAATCATCCGATGTTGCAGCAAGCTCTCCAATGGTATGAATCCCATAACCGGACAGAACCTTCTCGGTCGCTCTGCCGACTCCAAGCAAGTCAGCGGCAGGAAGACACCAAATCTTCTCCCGGAACGAATCTGCTTCAATACAGGTAATCGCATCCGGCTTTTTCATATCCGACCCAAGCTTGGCAAAAATCTTATTGAAGCTCACTCCTGCGGAAATCGTAAGACCCAGTTCAAACTTAACGGTTCTGCGAATCTCATCTGCAATTTCAAATCCGGTTCCCATGCAGCCGCTTCCGGTCACATCCAGCCAGCATTCGTCCATCCCATACGGCTCGATCTGATCGGTATAGCGACCGTATATTTCACGAGCCAGCTTTGAAAACTTTATATATTGCTCATAGTGCGGCTCCACGATCACAAGATCCTGGCACTTCTGCTTTGCTTGCCAGATTGCCTCTCCCGTGGAAACGCCAAACGCCTTTGCTGCATAGTTCTTCGCAAGTACGATGCCATGCCGTTCCTCCACAGAACCGCACACTGCCACCGGCTTGTTCTTCAGTTCCGGGTTCAGCATACACTCAACAGAGGCATAGAAATTATTCATATCACAATGAAGAATCACTCTTTGCATCTCGTATTCCTCCTCTCCGTTCGTGAAAGCACGAACAACTTTTCACGAACGCATTGACACACAGCATTTCTTGTGATACTATAATTACACGAATTGTATTTCGTGTTTTCATCGTCATTATAGCAAGTACAGTTTTTCGTGTCAATAGGATTTTATGAAAAAGTGTTCGTGTTTATTATTAAAATAGAAAGAGGTATTCCTATGGTCTTCAAAGAAAGGTTGAAAGAGAAAAGAACAGAAGCCAATTTAACTCAGGTAGAACTTGCAGAGAAGGCCGGTGTAACCGCCCGCACAATTCAGAATTATGAGCTTGGCAGCCGTAAACCATCCAATATGGTCACGATCCAGAAGATTGCGGATGCGCTGAATACTACTACTGAGTACCTGCTGGGAAGCAGCGGCACCTATGTCGTAGAAGCTCATGAAAAAGGCGGCGCAAAAGCAGCGAAAGATATTGAAGAACTGGTCAGCGAAGTGACCGGTATGTTCGCTGGCGGCGAATTAAGCGAAGATGCCATCGAAGGAGCTTATAAAGCTCTGACCGATGCCTACTGGATTGCCAAGGAGAACAATAAAAAATACGCCCCGAAAACGAGGCGTAAAAAATCCGATCAGTGATATTTATCGTACACACTTTTCGCTATACTGTAAACTGGAGGTGGTATGATGAATGCGGAACAGCTTTCACGGGTCGGTGAGAAACTGGTAAAACGCTGCGGTTCCAGAGACCCTTTTGAAATTGCAAGGCAGCTTGGTATCAATGTCATGCTTTGCGAAAATTTTGGTTCCCTGAAAGGAATGTACCGGGTGATTAAGCGAAATCGTTTTATTTTCCTGAATAACAGTCTGGATGAAAATATGCTGCGCATCGTGTGCGCACATGAATTAGGGCATGACCAGCTTCACCGGAATATGGCGAAAACCACCCCGATTCATGAGTTCATGCTCTACGACATGAAATCCAAACCGGAATATGAAGCGAACATCGTAGCAGCGGAGATCCTGATGGACAGCAACGAAGTCCTTCGTTACATCTATGAGTATGGATACACAGCCGAGCAGATCGCCAGTGCGATGTCCACTGACATCAATCTGGTTGCACTGAAGGTAGCGCACCTGGCAACACTTGGCTATAATCTGCACGCACTGGAACATAAGAGCAACTTTTTGAAATAATGTACATTTGAGGAGCCTGGACTGGCTCCTCTTTTTTTGTTGCGAATTGTGCAGGCGGTGCTTGCACAATTATCAGTCTAACACCTGCATGTGATAGAGCTTCACTTTTTCCTCGAAAGGCAGTCCCGGATCAATGCCTACTTCTTCCCACATCACACCATACGGTGCGCCGCCATCTGTATATCCGGCGATAAAAGCAAAACGACCATCGCAGTCCTCATACCGTTCTGCCAGCTGTTCCCGTTCTTTCGCTTCCCGCTCCATTTTCCGCTGCCGGAGCCGCTGTTCTTCAGCCTGTTTAATCTGGTCGAGCTGCTCCTGTGTATAGTTGACCCCCAGCTCCTGCAAATCTTTAGCGGCAGTCACAACATCCACATGAAAGCGTTCCCGATAATGCTTGTTCATCTTTTTCGGTGAGCCGGTATAGGTGAGCAGCCACTGCTTGCCTTTTCGGAGGCGTGCTTCCTTTCGCTCAGCCTTTGTCAGTTTCTTTTTCTTTGCCATTTGCGGAATCTCCCGGATTATTTGCTGGTAACTTTCTGTTTCGCTTTTTCGGTGCTATCAGCTCATGGCTCAAAGAAAGCAGGTCTTTGATGGCATCATCCAGTTCTGGTTTGCCGAGCTGAATACTGAGCCATTTTTCTTTGTTCATATGATAGGCCGGAAAATAGCCGTCCTGCCCGCGAAGAGAGCCGATCAGCAGCGGATCGCTTTTCACATTAAGTACATCAATGATGCCTACCTCCGGCAATCCCAACTTATCAGCAGATACTTCCAGAACCACACCATACCATTTATTATTGTCGTTGTGCCGCAGCACTGCATTCCAGTCATGCCAGGGATATTCCGGTTCTGTGCCGTACTGCTGACGTATCCATGTAAATAATTCTTGTCGTGTCACTCCATCGCTTCCCCGCTGTTTTATGTGTGGTTTTGTGCAACAACCTGTTGCACAAATTCTTGCCTCAGATAACTCTCCACGCTGCATTGATGTCAGAAATCATCCAGCGCAGCATCAATCTCTTCCAGCCTATCAATCCAGCCCAAGTCAGATTTCTTCTTTGCTGCTGACCTTTTCTTATCACCACCAACCACTTCAAACCGTTTTTCTTCCGTCCCGAACAGACCTTTCACCTGAATTCTAAAATCCGGCTTGTTGTTGGTCAGTCCTTGCATGAGCTGCACATTCTTGTATCTGGGCAGGAGGATTTGACAGATAGCCTGAATGTCTTGCTCCTTAATACACGGTGCCGCCATGAACTTTTTCGTTATATAAGGCTTTATATCTGCCAGCACCTGTGACATAGAGGCTTTCTTCTTGGTCATGACGATTCCCCCTCGTATACTTGTCCAAACTACTTTCACGACTCAATTAGCCACTGAATATAACCAAAAAATCATTTAACAATCCACATACTTTCGCGCAACAGAAATGTACTCTTGTCTCTTCACACACGATCCTGTGTGCCTTCCGCCATACTTCCTGTCATAATAATAAAATGATCCGTTAATTTTTCAAAAATTGCATTTTCCATTTTTGATTTCAAAATACGAATATTATCGTATCTCTCGGCATTTTTCAGGAACCACTCATGTATATCTGTGGTTTCGATATATACTCTTTCATCATCCTTCAAAGAAGCCATAATTGAATCATACCAATTATTCACGATTTTCTGCTTTTGCTCCACTGTTAAATCAGCATACTCTTCTTCAAACTTTTCCTTAAACTCTTCAAAACGACCTTCCTCGGAAAGCCTGCGCTCCAGGTCAGCAAGGTGAGGCATGGAGCCGCAAAAGCCCTGCATCTCATTGAAGACCTTCAGGAATACGTTCACAATGGCATCTTTATTTTCTTTGCCATTAGAATCGCTTTTGGAATCAATGTTGAAAAGAATTACGTCCGATGGGGTGTTTGCCGCCAGCTGCATATCTGCCAGCACCATCTGATTGGTAATCTTCTGATCCTCAATGAAGTAGTCGATGGCATGTTTGTCTCCGACCTGTTTATTCTGAAGCAGATAGGACAAGATTTTCAGGAAATGAGATTTACCACTTCCAAAGAAGCCGGAAATCCAGACACCCATTTTCGGTGTAGTTCCCTGAATACCTTTTTTATATGCTGCAAAGAAATCCGCAAAATGACGCTGAAGCTCACGGGTCACAACGTACTCTTCCAGCTCCTGCGCTACATTTGTTTCTTCACCCTGACCGACAATGATAACGCCCTGTATCTCACGGTCAATTTTCTTTCGGAACATGTCCTTGATCTGCATAACTGTTTCCTCCATCCATTACTTTACCAGTCGGAATGCCCGGTAATAGTTATCGTCTTTAATCTCATTGAACAGAATCAGCTCCTGTTCATTATAGGTTCCCGGAAAGAACATCACGACCGGGCAGCGCACAAATGCCTGATGCAAGTTGTTAAGCACCTTGTGGGAGCGCAAAATCGGATAGCACTTGCCGATGCCGGTCAGGAACACGACTGCATTCTCCGGCGTATGTTCTTTGATATATTGCACGATCAGGCTGTCATCGTCATTTACCTTCATGGAGTTGGTCACTGCCTTGACGATACGCTCGATTCCTCGCTTTTTTTCAAAGTCATAGCACTTCTCCATGAAGTTCTTCTTTTCCAAAAAGTCAATGATGATATCATACAGGTCAAAGACCACAAGCTCAAAATCATCATCGCCCCGGTCGTTCTTATTTTTCAGATACTCTACGCGCTCCCGAACTTCCAGTTCCTTTTCCGGTGGATAATCAAACACCCAATAGTTGACCTCATTTGCGCGGCCTGTTCCTTTTCGGAAAGATGGCTTATGGATTGCAAGCTCCATCTCATCCAGTCTTTGGCTTAAATCCATTTCATCTTACCCCCGTCAGTGTTTTTACCATGATGCCAAGATCATGGTCATAAAGCCAATGCTCAAATGCAATATCAAGAATTGGCTTCAGTATTTTTCTTGTGCTGTTTGCCTGGTTGCTTTCTAAAAGTCCTGCTTCATAAAGCTGTGTCTTATAGCAGGAACCGAGACGGTGCAGCGTATAGTCTTGAAGAGAAGCCACTTTCTCACTCTGTTCCTGCTTATTTTTGAAAAATATCCGGATATCTGCATCCGTCAGCTCATCGGAACCAAGAATCATTTTTTCCCGCACTACTTCATACACAAAATCAAAGAACAGCGTGTCATGCAAAAGAGCCGCAGTCAGCACAAATAATTTTTGTGTAGCAAGATCACTGCTCAGAAAGATTGGATAAAAGCTTTCATCTAATGTCTTGATACGGGCTGTTACGGTAGAATAAATCTGCTGCGCTCGTAGTTTTGTCGGTGCACCATAGATGTTTGTCTCTTCATTCAACTTTTTAATATCTGCAAAGCTCTTACCCTCGCTCAAAAGCTGCACGGTTTTCCGAAATTCCATGAACCAGAACGAAAATTTCACGGCTCCAGCACTATACGGTTTTCTTTCCATCTTCGTTCTCTCCATTTCCGGATTTTGTTTTAATGTATCTGCCGCTTTTGATTCTGGCATCCTTCGGCTTTTCGGCGTTAATAGGAATGACCCACTGATGGCCTAAACGCTCGGCACCATCAATTCGCCCTTCTGTGCATAATGTCTGTACTCTCCTTGTGCAGATGCCCCATTTTTCAGAAGCCTGCTTAATCGTCATGAAATCCATACGGAACCTCTTTTTCGATGTCTAAAGTCACTCGCAGCAAGTTAAAATTTCTCATTTATATTCTACTCCAAGAAACGAACAAAATCAATCGAAAGTTCTTCCAAATTTTGAACGATTTTTTAGAATCCACTCTTCTGCAAGCAGGGCTTTCGTGACACGAAAGCGATTTTCTGCTTGTTGGGGAAACTCCCCAATCCCCATAGAACGCTGCCTGCGGCATCGAGCTGCGCATCCGTTCCGGATGCTTTAACGGCAGTTCCTGCCAAAGAAAAAAAGCCCGGTGCAGCATGAGCATAACACTCACACTGCACCGGGCTTTCCATCATCTGCTATTCTGTCTATTTTCTTCTTCCTGCCGCACTTCCTGCTCATGCAGCTGCTCTTTCTTCTGTTCGTCCTCTTTAAGGATTTCCTGCACAATCTTCTGCGCCACGAGCCAATCCTGCATTTCCGATTTGGTCTTGCGGTACTCTGCATAGGAGCTTTTCTTTCGTTCCAGGAGCATCGCATACTCTGCGTTCAGCTCGCTGATGCGTGGAAGCTTTTTGTCAGAACCGTTCTCTTTCTTATAGGCATCAAACGCCTTTTTTGCTGCGCTGCGCAAGGCCAGCATATCCCGATGGGCTTCATAGAACTCCCGATTGTAGCCGGATGCCTTATACGCAGCAAAAACATCTTTTGTCTTAGCATAATTGATTAGATGCTTCCGCAGCACCGATACTTCCGACATCCGTGCCTCATCTGCCTTTACAGATTCCAGCAGCGCATCACTTTTTTCAGAAATTCCATCTGCCTTTTCTTTCAGCTCTGCATAGCTCTTGATTCCATGCTCTTCCATGAACATCATAGCTTTTGCCATCTGCTTCAGGTTAAAGACTTTCGCCCAGCGCGCATATCCCGCACCTTTGCCCGCCTGCATTTTTGCACGGACATCAACAAGGAACGACAGCTCCGCCTTCTGATGCACCTGCGCAGACCGTGCGCTTGTGCGGTTTTTCTCTGCAAATTTGCTTTTATGAACCGCATTTCCGGCAATCACTTCGCAGAGTTCTTCAACCGAATATCCTTTGCCAAGAGAGCAGAAACGAGCAAATCTGGCGTGGCCTTTTCCCCGCAGTGCAGGCTGTTTTCCATCTTTATACTCATACCCTACATCCTGCAAAATTCCAATCAGTTCCCGATAACTTCTCGGTTTTCTTTCCAATGCCGCATCAATGGCCTCGCAGATTTCATCCCGCTGCGATTTTTTCTCCGGGTATTCCGTTCTCTTCTGCCGCTCTCCATAGGGTTTCCGGATAATGACCGACAACCGATGTTCCAGGCAGACGATATCACTGAGCCTTGCCAGCGCAAGACCGGATAAGCGAAAATCTCGGAATTTTCTGGTGCAGTCTAATGTTGTCGAATTAAAAATAATGTGGTTATGAATATGCGCGCGATCAACATGGGTAGCCACGATAAATGCGTGTTTTCCCTTGGTGAATCGCATGGCTGTCTCATACCCAACCTTGTTCGCCTCCTCCGGCGTGATTTCTCCGGGCTTAAAGGATTGCCGAATCTGATATGCAATCACATCATGCGCCTGGGTTCTACCGGTAATATGCTCATACTGCCGTTTGGAAAGCAGAAATTCTTCATCACAGGTCTTTGCATCACAGGCATACGCGCTGATATATTTTCCATCTTCCGTCTTTGCTGCATTCTCAGAATAATCAGTACGGTCAGCCAGACACTGCGCTACCGTCTTTCCTTTATTGATATGCAGCGCAATTAGTCTTGTAGCCGCCATTTTCATATTCCTCCATCTAAAAAGAGCTACCCGAAGGCAGCTCTTACCAATCTACTATTCTCATTTTAACATCAGTTCCCGGTCATAAGCTCCCTGCAAATAAACGGCCTGCTTGATGATTTCTTCCATATCGAAATAGACACACATGATGCTTTCGTACAGCTTCCACACTTTAGATTCGCTGCCGCCCACCATTTCCATCAGCTGGTCTTCTATCTTCGATTGCTCAGACTGTTTTTCCTGATAAGCTGCCTCATCCACAAAATGATTCTCTCCATCTGTTTCCTCGTACCGTAAATCATAATAATCTTTCATAAACTGAATATCCATCTAATCCCTCCTGAACTCAAATTGTCAAAACATCCTCCACACACTCGCACAGCCGTTCCATTAGTTCCATGATGCCGCCCGCTCCAACCGCAGCTGCGAACAGTCCCATCTCAATCAGGGTCAGCAAGAACACATCCGTCCAGCTCGCCCGAACCACAGAATAAATGCCGCAGCCAAGAACGAAAAGCATAACCGGCGAAAGTGCCCACAGGGATAGCTGCATCAGCAGATTCCAGATAAAGCACAGAAATCGCAGCAGAAACGCAACCGGCAGCAACAGGATTTTCAGCACCAGCTTCAACAAAAAACATACGATCTTCATGGATTTCACCCCTTCGTTTTTCTTTTCATCTTCATTTTATCGTACCCGCTTGTCAAACACCACGATGTCAACAGGAAGACCTGCAAAAAATATGTAATGACACAGACTGTTTCATCTGTGCCATGTGCAATAGAAATTCCGCACGTTTGCGCCGTCATCGAATACCAGAAAGCCTCTTTAAGATCAGCTTTTGCATCTCCCAGAGTTCATCCAGTCGCTTCTGCAAATCCCGGATATCCTCCGCATAGATGCTTCCAGATTCATTGGCGCGTTTTGCGTACTGGTTCAGGTTGTTGCTGCATCGGCGAAGAAGTGTGGATACCTGCGCCACATCCGACAAATCAAGATTTACGCAGTACCCGTCCATCGCCATTTTTCTCATATAGGCACCGGTATTCCGAATCCCCAATTCTTTCTGCTTTTCACGAATCCTCGCCAGCTCTTCCGGATTTACCCGGACATTGATCCAGTGTTCCCGAACACTCATAGTGCCACCTCCTCATCATTTCGATGTGTCATCGGCGGAATGCGCCCTGCACGGTCACGCAGCTCTGCCAGGACAGACGGCTTTTCCGTTGTTTTCTCACGGTCAGGGTCATCCTTTCCACGGTCATCCATATTCAAAAGTGCGTCCAGTTCTGCCAGTCTTACACTCTTTTCTGCCAGTTCCGTCTCTTGCGGGAACGGCTTGCCAAGCTCGGCCTGCGCCGCTTCCTGTTGGCTTCTAAGACTGTCCAACTGCTGTTCTGCCTTTTCCAGCCTTGCAGGAATCCCGGCAAGAGCATTGTCCAGACGCTGGATATTGCCCGCAGCACTGGTGCCGATGGGTACCCGGTGGGTCATCTCGCCTTTCAGCAGCACCTGATACTCTTTCTGAAAGCTGTCAAATGCCAGATCCATTTTGAAACCTCGATAGCTGCCAAGCGGCACCGGCTCCAGACTCTGATTGGCTTTACAGATTGCGAGGATTGCTTCACCGGCCTCGGCTTTTTCAGTAAATCGCGTGTCCTTCACATCCATACCGCAGAACCCTTCTTCCGGCAACGGATGTGCCGCCACTGTCCGGATATCCGACTGAAAGCCCTTGATGAAACCCTGCGTCTTCTCAATCTCTGCAGGAAAATATTTCATCAGCTTATCCTCCAATCGGTACTGCTGACTCTGATGATCCGCTTTCAGCACTTTCAGCCTTGCAACATCTACATCCAAATCCATTTTCTCCTTGATCTGCGGGTCTCCTGCACAAAGTGCCTTGATCTCCGCATAGGAAAGTGCCTGCTCATCCACATCATCACAGGAACGTACCGGAGATTTGCTGGTCATGATCTGACTGATAAACTTCTGCTTATTCTCCAGTGTCTGATAGAGGTAGGCATCAAAAGTTCCTTCCGTCACATACTGATAAACCTGCACTTCTTTGTTTCGATTTCCCTGACGGATGATACGACCATTTCGCTGGGTCATATCAGCAGGCCGCCAGCCCACATCCAGATGATGCACGGCCACCAGCCTGTCCTGCACGTTCGTGCCTGCGCCCATCTTCTGCGTCGAACCTAACAACACCCGAACCTGTCCGGTACGAACTTTGGCAAACAAATCTTTCTTTTTTGCCTCGGTATCAGCATCATGGATAAATGTGATTTCTTCTTCCGGTACGCCGGACTGGATGAGTTTAGTGCGGATATCCTCATAGACATTGAAGGTTCCATCGTTTTTCGGTGTGCTGAGGTCGCAGAACAGCAGCTGGGTCAGCTTATCCGACTGTCCTTCCTCATAAATACGAAGCACATTCCGCACACAGGCGTTGAGCTTACTGTTGGGGGCATCCGGCAGGAGCGGATTCATCAGCCGCTGATCCAGCCCCAGCTTTCTGCCATCCGATGTGATTTTCAGCATGTTATCGACCGACGGGTCTACCACGCCGGAATGCACAGCCGCCGCCCGTTCCGAAAGCTCCGCCACCATCGCCTGCTGATGCTCCGAGGGCTGCACCACCACGGTTTCAAATTTTGCCTCCGGCACCGGCAGATGCAGCTGATCGGAAGTCTTGATATCTGCCACTTCCTTGAACATATTCATCAGCTCCGGCAGGTTGAAGAACTTTGCAAATCTTGTTCTTGCCCGGTATCCGGTTCCTTCCGGTGCCAGCTCAATGGCCGTGGTGGTCTCACCAAAGGTAGAAGCCCAGCTGTCGAAATGGGTCAGCCCTTTCTGCTGCAACGTGCCATACTGGAGATACCGCATCATGGTGTAAAGCTCCGTCATACTGTTGCTGACCGGGGTCCCGGTCGCAAAGATGATGCCGCGCCCGCCTGTCAACTCGTCCATATACTGGCACTTCATAAACATATCCGAAGATTTCTGCGCTTCCGATGTGGATAAGCCTGCGACATTGCGCATTTTTGTGTAGAGGAACAGGTTCTTGAATGCGTGCGCCTCGTCTACGAACAGCCGGTCTACGCCCAGCTGCTCAAAGGTAATCACATCGTCCTTTCGCTCAGTTGCCCGGAGTTTCTCCAATCTCGCCTCCAATCCTTTCCGGGTCTTTTCCATCTGTTTGATGGAGAAACGTTCGCCATTCTGGGATTTCATCTCAGCAATGGCGTTTTCGATTTCATCAATCTGGGCAGTCAAAATCCGCTCCTGCCGTTCTGCGGACACCGGAATTTTCTCAAACTGGGAATGCCCGATGATGACTGCATCGTAATCACCAGTAGCAATTCGTGCGCAGAACTTCTTTCTGCGGGCAGTTTCAAAGTCCTTTTTGCTTGCCACCAGCAATTTTGCACTCGGATACAGACGCAGAAACTCGTTTGCCCACTGAAGGGTCAAATGATTCGGAACGACAAACATGGATTTCTGGCACAGTCCCAGCCGTTTTGCCTCCATAGCAGAAGCGGCCATCTCGAAAGTCTTACCGGCACCCACTTCGTGGGCCAGCAGCGTATTGCCGCCGTACAGCACATGAGCAATGGCATTCTGCTGGTGTTCCCGCAGCCGGATTTCCGGATTCATGCCGCCAAAGCGGATATGAGAACCATCATACTCACGAGGACGGGTACTGTTGAACAGCTCGTTATACTTTTCCACAAGTTCCGCGCGGCGATAAGGGTCTTTCCACACCCAGTTCTGGAATGCATCCTTAATGGCCTGCTGTTTCTGCTGGGCGAGGGTGGTCTCCTTTTTATTCAGAACCCGCTTCTGCTTGCCGTCTGCATCCTCCACGGTATCGTAAATACGAATATCCCGCAGATTCAGCGTATCCTCCAGAATTCGGTAGGCATTGGCACGGCTGGTGCCGTAGGTCATATAGGCATGAACATCATTCCGGCTCGGTGTACTCTTGCCGGTAATCTGCCACTCTGCCGTCATGGGAGAGAATTTCACTTCAATATTTCTGCGCAGATAGAACGGCGGTTCAAAGGTTTCTTCCATAAACTGCTGGATATAATCCCGATTGACCCATGTGGCACCAAGGCGCACATCAATCTCCGACGCATCCAGGTCTTTCGGCTGTGCTTTCTTCAAATATTCCGTGTTTACCGCAAAGGCAGGGTCAGAAGCCGCAGCCAGTTCTGCCACGCGGAGTTTTTCCCGGACATTGCCGGACAGATATTCATCAGCCGTCACCCAGCCGGTTTCCTCGCCGCCCTGCGTCATCGGGTCTTTGAAAATGACACCATGCAGTTCCTGCTGGATTTTTTCAAATTCTCCCGGTGTACCTAAAAGCTCCGACATATAGGGCAAATCCACTTTGCCGCGCTCTCCGATGGAGATTGCCAGAGCCTCTGCCGGAGTATCTACGCTGGTAACAGCCCGTTCCGGTCGAATCGTCCGTTTGGTGAACATATCCGCCTTGGATTCCAGCCTGCCGTTTTCATCTACATTTTCCAGAGAGCAGAGCAGATAATAAGACGAATCTTCCGAAAAAGCCTGCGCATTTGCACGGGAGTTGATAAGCCCGTATTGATCGGCGAATCGGTCATAGGCTACATTCAGTTCCCGCTGTTTCTGGGCAATCGCGTCCTCCGGATAATCGTTCAGCTGATAGTCGATCAGTTCCTGCACAATGGTACGAAGCTCCACCATGCCCTTGATCCTGCCAGTGGCTGTCGCAGAAAGGTCAGCCTTTCGCATGATGCTGTTCTCACGGAAGTAGACATCCCCATCCACCACCGCATAGGAGAAGTTCTTTACATTAGGGTCTGCCGGAATGGTTTCGCCCTGCAAGGACAGTTCTTCCTCCGGTGCCAGCTCCTGCGCTTCATAGTGACCGCCGATATGCTGCACAGCCTCATGCAGCTGGTCTCCCAGATCCTCATCCGGAATCGGAATGACCGTACATTCTTCCTTGCCGTACTGGGTACTTTCCGTTGTAATCTCACCCAGCACCATTTCCGGGTGGTCAACAAAATAGCTGTTGAGGGTAATACCCTCCGATGTCAGCCCCAGATGCACCCAATCCGGTTCGATATCAATGGGATGGTCTCTCTTTTGCAGAAAAATGATATCCGACACTACATCTGTACCGGCATTGGCACGGAATGCGTTGTTAGGAAGTCGAATGGCTCCCAGCAGTTCTGCCCGTTGCGCCAGATACTTTCGCGCGTCCGGATTCTTGGAATCCATCGTGTAGCGGCTGGTAACAAAGGCCACGATGCCACCGGGGCGAACCTGATCCAATGCCTTGGCAAAGAAATAGTTGTGGATAGAAAATCCGAGTTTATCATAGGGCTTATCGCTGACACGGTAGTTGCCAAAGGGCACATTGCCCACGGCCAGATCATAGAAGTCGCGCCGGTCGGTGGTTTCAAAGCCTGCCACCTTGATTTCTGCCTGCGGATACAATTTCTGCGCAATGCGCCCGGTGATGGAATCCAGTTCCACACCATACAGTCTGCTTCCCAGCATGGAATCCGGCAGCATACCGAAGAAGTTGCCGACACCCATCGACGGTTCCAGAATATTGCCTTTCTCAAATCCCATACCGTCCAATGCCTCATAGATTGCACGGATCACGGTAGGGCTGGTGTAATGCGCATTCAGAGTCGAAGCCCTGGCTGCGGCATATTCTTCTTCCGTAAGAGCTGCTTTCAGCTCCTTATATTCGCCTGTCCAGGCAGTTTTCTCTGCGTCAAAGGCATCTGCCAGCCCACCCCAGCCGACATAATTGGCCAGCGTTTCCTGTTCTTCCGGTGTCGCATCCCTATGCTGATTTTCTAAGGCTTTCAGCGTGTAGATGGCATCCATGTTGGCACGGAATTTCTGCTTAGGACTGCCTTCGCCGAGGTGAAAGCTGTTGATGCGGTAGTTCTCCGCATGTTTTGCTTCATGCCCTGCCCGGAACGCTTCTTCTTTTCCAGAATTCAGATCAACCACCAGATTGTGCAGGTGAACATTTTCCTCATGCCCCAAAAGTCTTGCCAGATTCTCCTTGCTTTCCGAGCGGAAGATCGGATACACGGAATCCGGGTCCCGAAGCTCCACATCAAAAAGTCCGACTTTTTCAATCGTAAATGCCTTTCCGTCCAGATACAGCGTATCGCCGACACGATAATCTGGCTGCACCGGAGCTGCGGGTTCTGGCTGCACAGTTGCAGGCTCTTTTTCAGCCTCCATATTCCTGCCACGAATCTCCTGCAACGCCTCTGACGCACTCACATAATCGGCAAATGTCTGTACTTTTCCGTCTGAATATCCGTAATACTCTTCTTTGACATAATCCCAGATGGCAAACGCATCCTTAGAATCCGGGAAGTTCTCGCCGGTCATCGTGACTACAAACCGTTCATCCGGCGCATAGCCAGACTCTTTGGCAAGTTCTCTGGCGTGTTCCTGCATTTCCAGTACCAGAGGATCTGTCTCTGCGTGAGCCGATTCCTGTATTTCTTCGGATTCCACATCTGGGAATGGAATGTCCTGCTGCAAATTCTGCTTGCTCTGTTCAACATAGAGCCAGTCTTTTGCTTCCCGTTCCTGAACTTTTTCAATCAGCTGCTGGCGGTAGGTCTCTGCCTCCCATTCGCTGGTAAACTCCTCGCTGACACCATCCGGCTCTACATGAATGCCGTCCTGAATATCATCCCAGACCGCATAGCCAGCGTCTGTCTCCATCACGGTAAACCGCTGGGGTGCTGCCAGTTCACTCCGGGCATATACATCCGCAGCCGTATTCAGCAAGTTGTCCACATGCTCATTTCCGGTATCGTAGTGTTCCGGTGGTGTTGGCGGAAATACATGGGCGGCAGTCGGCATAGGAAGCGGTGCACCATATTCCTGCTCCAGCTTCCGATACTCTTCCATTTCCAGTGCGGTAAGATATTGACCATTTACCACAAGCCGGTCTAATCGCTTATCCACCGCCGACCATGTAAGTCGCACTTCCCGATCATGGCCATAATTGCGAAGCAGAATACCTTTTCCGTCATAATCTGCAAAACCACGACTGCCATCCATAAAGGTATAGCTGTGACCGCCAAGACCGTATTCCGCTTTCAGAAATGCAGCTCGTTCTTTCGCGTCCCCTTGCTGCTGATACAGCGCATAAATACGGATTTTTCCGCCCTCAAAATTAGAACCTGCTCGCAACATCCGGTCGATTTCATTCTCAGAAATGACAAAAGCGGAGGGCTTTTCGCTCTCCGCTTCTCTGGCTGCATTTTCTGCCGCCGCATCAATTTTCTGAATCTGCTCTGCCTCGGACTGAAACAGGCTCATAAAGTTTAGCTGTTGATAAGTTCCGTCAGAATGACTTCCTCTGCCTGCGCTTTCAGCATGTTCATGTGCTGCACCCAGGCCATTTGGTTCGATTTCTTGTCCGGTGCCGGATTCGCTTTCAGAAGCTCCGCCATCATCTGCTCCATCCGTGCGGTCGCGGTCTCCTGAATCTCCCACAGGTGCGGATACAGCTTCTCGGTCAGGATCAGGTGATTGTACAGCAGCGTGTTGTTCTCCTGCAGGAACGCTCTGCGCATCCTCCCGTACTTGCCCAGGGGCTTCTGTTCCTGCACCGACAACTGGATATCCGGAATCAGGTAATCGCCGTTCTTCGTGTAATTCAGCTCCATCATAGTTTTGGCTCCTTTCTGCCTGCTTGTCTTTTTCATAGGTTCGGATCGTGCGTTCAATTTCCCGGAAGATCTGGCTGGACATTTCGCTGACCGCAGTTCCCAGCACATTGGCGGCAGCCTGCGTATTAAAATCAAAAATGTCCAGAAAATCCTCGTGCTCAAAATAGTCATCTGCATTGCCCACCGTCCGGGTAAAGACGGAATATGCGATGCTGACAGCGGCAGCTCTCTTAAAGGAAGCTCCGATGTTGAGTTCATCATATCCTTCCAGATAGGAATCTGCAACGATGTCACTGATCTGCCTGCGATTTTCCTCCCAGTAATCCCTTGCAAGGCGTTCTGCCGCTTCCATGATATGATTTTCCAGAGACCCAGCACCGGCAGGAACATCAAATGCTACATCCAGTGCGCGAATGATTGGCTGCTCATGCTCCGCATTCATTTTCCAGAGCTGTACCGGTCGGGAATTCTTCCGTTCTCCGGTATCTGCCACATCAAATACATACCGCAGTTTCGGCTGCTCGCCGCGCATGTCCAAAAGAGCAATGCCCTTGGAGCCACGCTTCACATAGCGGTTCATCCGATCATTCCAGAGATCGTACTCTGCACAGGCCGTCGCTTCTGGCCTCTGCTTATAGATCATCAGCTGCTCCGCAAAGGGATACTTATAAAGCCGCGCGGATGTGGTCAGAAACGCTGTCCACTGTTCTTTGCTGCCAGTGATCTGTGCCGCAGCTTCCTGCGCCATCTGCATATAATAAGCCGTTTTCGTCATCATCTGTCTTTTTCCTCCTCTCCTTTATTCGTCCGGATACAAATCCAGTGCCTCATATTCTGCATCCGTCATCTCTGCCAGTTTTGCAAGCAGCGAGGCCGTCCACCTGCGCAGGTTTCTGTCTCTGCCCGTCAGACTTTTTTGCATCTTTTGAAGCTCTTCGATCAGCCCTGTCCGTGTGCCAGGGCTGTAAAGCATCATGAGCATCCATTCGTCATCCGTAAAACGCATTTATAACTCCTTTTCTTCGCAGCACCTGCGAGGCGGCGCAGGCGGCACAGCCTCCTGCTTTTCCTTCAGCTGGTCCAGAACCGATGCTTTCTCCACCGGTTCTTCCTTCTTTCCGTTATTGATTACGCCGTCAATCATGCCGTAATCGTCCTCCATCGCCATTTCTGCGGCTTTCAGGTAGTTCTCCGGTTTCAAAAATCCGGGCAGTTCCTGGAAGCCGATGGAATCCACATAGTGACAGCTTACAACACCATTCTGCCGTAAAGCCACGATGTCAGACACAGAAAGACTATGACCAGTAAAATCATCAGGGCGGGAAACATTGAATTTCGCATACAGTTCCTCCAACATCGTATTCTGATCCTTGTAGGGAAGAAGCGGAGCCATATAAACCACCTCATAATGGTCAATATCCGGTTCCAGCCCCATCCGTTCCAGTTCGCGCATAGACGAAAAGCGTTCATATACCGTATCCTCGCTGCGGCGAAGCTGCAAAATCGCATACTGGTCGGTAGTACTGTCGAGAAATGCCATCATTCTTTCGTCCGGTGCCTGCGTTCCATGCACTTCATCCCATTTTTCAATTCTTGCCATCGTTCATTTCTCCCTTCTCCATAAACGGCAGGCCGTTTTCCTTTGCTTCCTGCCGCTGCTGTTCCCGCCGCTTTTCACTATAAGGCGGTCGGATACCGACGCAGCGTTTCGGAATCGTATAAGTGACCGACCCATGCTCCCGGTGCTCCAAAATAAACTGCTCCGGATACTGTTTTCGCAGTTCCCGAAGCTTCTTAATCAGGCGGCTGTCATGGGTATAAATGCTGGCGGTATCCAGTTCATTATCAAAATTGATGACGGTTTCCTGCTCTGCCTTCGTAAGCTTGTATTTCATCGCTCTGCCTCCTTCGCCTTGGCAGCTTTCACCGGCGTATCCGTTCTGGAAGACAAATCCGAGAGTTTACCCAGCACAGATTCCCGTCTGCTGATTTCCGCTTCCTCTGCACGATCACAAAGTTCATCATAGTCAATCCGCGTCATGGTGCGGCCACCGAACCCATAATCCGAAAGAATCTGGTCTCTGGCTGCATTCATGCTGATTTCCGGGTTGTCGATCTGTCCACCGTCAATTTCCGTAAAGTCCTTATGATATAAGGTATAGTCGTAACCGTCCTCACAGGTCTGAATGGCAAGAAAGCCCTTGCTTCCCAAATCCCATGCACTGCGTTCTTCCGTAATCAGCGGCTCCGGGCGGCATGTACCACCGCCGCGTTCCAGCATTTCTGCCAGCTGACAGATGTGCAAAACATCATACCCCAGGCGCAAATGATATTCGTCCATATATTCGCAGCGAGCTGAGAACTTCCGGTTCGGATACTCGATCTCCACTGCACTGCCATCCGGAATTTTGAACCGATCCTCGTAGTTGCTGGTGATAAACCGGATATTTTTTGCATTCTCCAGCTCAGGATCAGCCTTTTTCATCTGCCAGAGAACCTTTCTGCCGCCGCGTACCTGCTCCAGCATCTCCGGAGCTACCGGCGCAACGGCAAGACCGTCAAGCTGGGGAATCTTCTGAAGTGCTACCACCCTTGCGCTTTCTTCCAGCGTAGAAGACGGCTGTTTATCCAACACATCCCAGCCAATGTGTCCCTCGGTGGTCTGCACCTTGCTGTCCATATCAAAGCAATGGAATTCCACGCCGTCCTGCTTTTCCTGCAAGGAAAGCAGCGCAGCATTATCCACCAAATAAGCTGCATTCATCATTTTCATGCTCATTTTTTACCTCCAAACTCCAGCTTAAATGCTGCTGCACCGTCCTCGCCAGTCTCTACATGAACGGTTGTGTCATAGTAACGTCCAGACTTCTTGGAATAGCAGTGGGTAAGCCGTGCTTTTCCCTGATTTACCAGTTGCTTTGCCAGTTCCTCTGTCATCTGCTTTCCCAGTGTCTGAAAGAACCTGTTTTCCTTCCAGAGCGCAAATTTACAGCTCTTATCCCTGCAAAACCATCCATTTGCCGTTTCACAAACATCGCTGCCGCAGGCGGGGCAGGAACCAATGACTTTGCATTCCGGCTGCATCAGGACATTGGCACCTTTCACAGCCTCGTAGGTTTTTACAAGTCCGCTGACCATGCTGCTGATTTCTCCCATAAAGGCATCGCTGTCATACTCGCCGTGTTCTATTTTCAGCAGTTTTTCCTCCCAGTCTGCCGTCATGGATGGAGACTGAATCTGTTCCGGCACCACCGTCACCAGCGCATTTCCCTTGTCCGTAGAACAAAGGTATTTCGTTTTCTTATCGCCCCTGCGCTCGATAAAGCCTTTCTGTACCAGTTTTTCGATGATGGCAGCGCGTGTAGCTGGTGTGCCGATGCCTTTTCGCTCTACGCCATCTGGAAATTCATCCGAGCTGGCACTTTCCATCGCTGAAAGCAGAAGATCTTCGGTAAACCTCTTGGGTGGGCTGGTCTTGCCTTCTTTCAGATCGACACCGGCAAGTTCCAATGTCATGCCTTCCGAAAGCTCCGGAAGATCACCTGCCTCCGCATTCTTCTCAGCATCTTCAACCGGCTTTCCTGCATATTGCCTCCAGCCCATATCCGTGACTGTTTTGCCTTTCGTGCGGAACTTCTGACCGGCGCACTCCGCTTCTACTATGGTTTCTGCATAGTGGCAGGGTGTTCCGACCGCACAAATCAGCCGCACCGCCAGCAGAGTAAGAATCGCTTGTTCTCCACTGGGAAGCGAGGAAATGTCATAACCCGCCGCTGTTTTTGTAGGGATAATGGCATGGTGATCGGTGACTTTCTTAGAATTGATGACCTGCGCTGCATTCACCGGTGCCGGTACATCCGCCTGAATCTGAAAGCTCTGCTGGATCACAGAAACAAGTTCCGGCACCAGCGGTGCCATATCATCCGTCAGATACCGGCTGTCGGTACGGGGATATGTCACGAGTTTCTTCTCGTACAGAGCCTGTGTGTAATCCAGGGTCTGCTGGGCAGTGAATCCCAGCTGCCGATTTGCTTCTCTCTGAAGCGATGTCAGATCAAACAAGGCCGGGGGCTTCTCTGATTTTTCTTTCTGCTCTACCTTGGTAATGATGGCACTTCCTGCCTGGCAACACTCTGCCACCAGTTTTTCTGCTTCTGCTTTTTCTTTCATTCGCTCACCGCCCGCTTGAAAATCCCGAAATTTTAATTCTGCCGAGTAGAACGGCTCCGGCTTGAACGCCCGGATTGCTGCATCTCGCATAACCACCATCGCAAGCGTTGGTGTCATCACGCGCCCCACATTCAGGGTCTGCCCATACAGACATGAAAAAAGCCGGGTGGCGTTGATTCCGACAGTCCAGTCGGCTCGCTCCCGGCATAAAGCCGCCTCATATAAGGCATCATATTCTGTTCCCGGTCTGAGCTTCTGAAAGCCTTCCCGGATAGCACTGTCCTCCATTGATGAAATCCAAAGCCGTTCCACCGGTTTTTTGCAGCCGCACTGATGGTAAACCAGTCGGAAAATCAGTTCGCCCTCACGCCCTGCATCGGTTGCACAGATCAGACTCTCCACATCTTTCCGCTGCATGAGCTTTTTCAGGATTCCGAACTGCTTTTTCGTGCTGGCGGACACCTGATACTGCCAATGTCCCGGCAAAATCGGAAGATCATCATACTTCCACTTTGCATACTTTTCATCATAGGCTTCCGGCTGGGAAAGTTCCACCAGATGCCCCACACACCAACTGACAAGGTAGCCATTGCCCTCCATATAACCGTCCCCGCGCTGATCTGCCCCGATCACTTTCGAGAGACTCATGGCAACCGAGGGCTTTTCCGCTAATACAAGCTTCATTCGATACTGCTCCTTTCGCAAAAAAATTAGCAGCCAGGCACCGAAGCGCATGACTGCTATGTAAGGAACGGTATTCTGTTTTAGGTCTACAAACTGGAATTGGTCATTCTTCTTTTTCTTCAGGAGTATCTTCATTTGGCTTGGAACTGATTTTTGAAACAATAATACCTGTGCAAGTAACAACTACCACACAAAGATACATTCCTATTCCTAATGCTCATGTACGGTAAAGTATCACAAGAAAATTATGTCGAATTGACAGCCGCCTCCGCTATACCGAATAAGGAAATAAAGAGTCCTCAAATTTTGCGCTACTAAATGAAGACGAGCGGAAGTAATCTCCCGCTCGTCAGTAAACTTAACTATGCCATATCAATCCCGCTTCTTTCCCGCCACCGGCACTAAGAACAGCGCGGGCAACAGCAGGAAAGCGGTACAGACCAGCCCCCAGGGTATGGACACCTGCTGGGCTACCAGCCCCACAATAGGCCCGCCGATGATCTGCCCGAAAGAGTCCAGCTGTCCGCTGGTGGAAAAGACTGTGGCGCGCATTTTCTCATCCACTTGGTCGTTCATCCAGGCGGCCAGCACAGGCTCCTTGATGGTGCGCATAAGCCCCGCCAGCAGGAACACCAACAACATGAACCAAAAGCTCCGCCCCACCGCGAAGAGAACCAGGCACAGGATATACCCGGCGCTGGTGGACATGACCACACTGGTTCGGCTGACAGTCCCTTTTTTCTCCATGCGGGCGATGAGCAACTGAGAAGCCAGAATACCTAAGCCTCTGCCGATAAGACTGATAACACCGAACCAAGTGACGCTGTTCAGCGGCCCGATAACGGGTATTACCGTGTCATCCAGAAAATGAGCGGTGGAGAGCCGGTCAAAGCCTTCACTGGCAAGTCCCCCGCATAGTGTGATTGCTAAGAGCGCCAGCAACACAGGTGCGCCTTTCACAAAGCCCAGGTTGAGCTTGAACAGGCAGACAAAGTCTTTAAGCAAGCCCTGCCGTTCCTCAATAGCAGGGGAGAAGTTGGTTTCTGGCATGATGCGAACCATCACCAGCCCCAACAACAAGCACAAACTGCCCCCCAAGATGATAGGCATTTGCAGGTTTATGTTTCCCAGCAGTGTGCCCAGCACCACGCCCAGAACGCCGCCGATTTGCCCCATTTGACTGCCCCGCAGGAACACCTTGTCTATGGGTTTGTCCTCTTCCTCCGAGGCAATCCACGCCTCCAGAGCGCCGGTGATGAAGGTATCACCGCAACCCCAGACAACCTGGGCCAGCAGAACCGGCGCGAACCACGGTAGCGCACCCTCCATCAGAAAGCCCAGGCCGTAGAGGAACATTCCAATCAGCACCGAGCGCCGACGGCTATACAAATCCGCCACCACACCGGTGGGCATCTCGAACAGAAAGCAGGAGGTCTCCTGAACCGTCCCTACCAGGACAAGCTGGAAAGCATCCAGCTACACCACCTCCATGTGGTACACGATGGAAAGCACTGTGGACATAGAAACCGCCAGGGAACAGACAAATCGGAACAGCAGGTAGACAGAATATGCCTTTGAATTTTTAGCAAACATGAAGTTACATTCTCCTTTCAAATCTCATTTTATATGACTTTTGCAAGCTGTTAAGCTAACTTGTGGAACATATGCCGAACCTTATCTATACGGCTATTCGGGCGGCGGGGTTGGCAAATAAATTTACCAATAGCTGGCTGGTATCCTTTTAACTCTGTCAAGCAGACTCCCTGCCCATTTGTGAAATAAGTTAAATCGTTCCTGTATTCTTGAA
>NZ_JAOQJU010000026.1:0-48308 GCF_025567385.1 Dorea acetigenes | reverse complement strand
CTCTTTTTATTGCAGATTTCCCTAAAAATCAAGGTTTTTATTAGATTTTAGTACAAAAAAACAGGTAGTTTTTGACACTACCACGAAATCATTGAAGGAAAAGAAAATGAAGACGGTACCTGGCGCCTGGATCCGCAGGGTAATACGAGCCGCGCAGAATGTGCAATTATTATTATGAGATTTTTAGAGAAATATAAATAGAAAGACTGAAGGAAAAGAGCATGTTTACACGCATGCTTTTTTCTGTTTATTCTAGTCTGTAAGAAATTGGTGTGTTATACTTAAAAAAGATATATTATGGGAAAAGAGAAAATGAAATGAAGAGAAAAATATGGATTGGGTTGGCGGGCATCCTGTGTGCGGGATTGCTTGCAGGCTGCGGAAAAGAAGGAGAAAATTCCGGAAGCAAAGATGCAGGAGAAGAGGAAAAGAAGGTATTAACTGTATTGCTGAATGGAACGGCTTCAGATGCTTTTGTTGACGATTATCAGGAAATTATAGATAGATTTAATGAAGAAAATAATTATGATGTAACGATTGAACCTGAATTTGTCGGCAATGCGGAGTATAAAGCAAGGCTTGCAACTATGATGGCGACAGATACCCAGCCGGATATTATTTATACATGGGAGTTGGGGTATCTGGAGAATTTTGTAAATGCCGGGAAAATTGTAAGCCTTCAGGAATATCTGGATGCCGACCCGGATTGGAAGAAAAGCTTTCAGGCAGGAACACTTGAGCTGGAGACTTATGGAGGGGAAGCGTATGGGATACCGACAGCCCGCTGTATTGCCGTTATGTATTATAATAAGGAGATTTTTGAGAAATATTCGCTGGAAGTCCCTGAGACGTATGAGGAATACTGTCAGGTCTGTGAAACATTGCTTGCCAATGGCGTCACGCCGGTTGCTATGGCGGCGGCTGCCGATGATGCGTGGATGGTATCCCAGTATATCCAGCAGTTGAGTAATGGAATCGCCGGGGTGGAATTGTATGAAGGAATTAAAAACGGGACGCGCGGATGGAACGATGAAGGCATGGAAGAGGCCGCAAAACTTTTTCAGGAAGAGGCCGCAAAGGGATATTTTGCGGATGGATTCGCGGAACTCAGTTCAGGTGGAGCGAAGTGGCTTTTTCAAGAAGAGAAGGCAGCGATGTATTTTAATGGTTCCTGGGATGCTTCTAATCTTGATAATCCAAATATCGGCTGTTTTATACTGCCAGCTGTGAAGGAAGAATACCAGAATATAGTAGTAGGGGCTCTCGATAATTCTTATGCGGTTACATCCAATTGTGAAGATGTAGAGGCGGCAGTTGCTTTTTTGAAGTTCTGGTCAAATGAGGAAAATGCTTCGATGCTTTTATATGAATGCGGACGGATTCCCGCTACTGATATTCGGATGGACGAAGGCAGGCTTTCTTCCTTGTGTCAGGATGTGCTTGCCTGTTTTGAACAACAGAAGGTATTGACTCCATGGTTTGACCGCGTAGATGCCGGCAGCGGAAATCGTTTTAATCAAAGCTGCGTAGAAATTGGGCAGGGGAAAGATGTGAAAACGGTACTGGATGCTTTGCAGAAGGAGGATGTAAGAGAATGAGATTATTAATAGCAGATGACGAAAGCGTAATTCGTAAAGGGCTGCTCAGCCTGGATTGGAAGTCCATTGGGATAGAAGAGGTGCTTTCAGCCAGTAATGGGGCGGAAGCTAAGAGAATTCTTTTATCTCAGCCGGTTGATATTGGTATCTTCGATATTCGTATGCCGGGAATGACGGGGATTGAACTGGCACAGATGCACAAAAAGTATTCTCTTGATATGGCAATTGTGATTTTGTCAGGCTTTTCGGAATTTGAATATGCCCGTGAGGCAATCCGCAGCGGCGTATATGAATATTTATTGAAACCGGTAAGCCCAAGAGAAATCCTGCAGACCATTGCAGAAGTAAAGAACAGACTGGAACAGGAACGCTATCAGAAGCAGCTTGTAAGAGAACACGAGAGAAGTGAAGGAACCTTTGATACCGTGACACAGGTGCGGAATCGTTTTCCAAGGGTGTCGAAGGTTGTTATGGAAATGCTTACGGATATGGCGCAAGAATTTGCAGAGCCCATTACTCTGAATGAATTATCCGAAAAGTATTATTTTACAACCAGCTATGTATCGAAGAAGATAAAGCAGGAGACGGGCTATTCTTTTGTGAATATCCTAAACGCTATCCGTTTGATGAACGCGGCAAAACTTCTTCAGGAAGGCGAAAGAATCAATATTGTATGTGAAAAATCAGGATTTCGCGATCAGAGGTATTTTTCCCAGGTGTTTAAAAAGGCATTCGGATGCAGCCCATCTGAGTATAAAAAGGCAGACCAGAAGCTTTCCGATATTCGCTTTCCAGTTATATTAGAAAATGCAGCAGGCGGGCAGGTGGGGTTGTCTCTATGAAATGGAAGAAGCAATCCGGCAGTATTTCGGCAAAATTATTTTATATATATATGGTGTTGTTCCTGGTGACTGGCATTGTACTTTTTTCCTCTTTTTTTCTCAGGTTTGATCATATATACAGACAGCAGGCGGATTCACATATGGCAGATATTACGGATATGTCTGCTGAGAATATTCGTAATATGGAGGAACAGATTGATCAGTTTTCTGTGTCGGTTCTGACAGACCGGGTGGTGCAGGAAAACCTGAAAATAATCAATGAAAAAAATGCTGTCCCAGATGCCGTGTCCGAGGAAGGGAGTATTTTTAATTACGAGACGGAAATCTCCCAGCAGGTCCGAGGAAATGTTTTTAATATGGAGGGCATCATTTCCTTCCGAATCTACCCCAGAGAAGGAGGCGAAATTTTTGTCGGAACAACCAACCGTGAGTATCTGGAGTATTCTATGACAGAGGAGGCGATTTATGAGGCAAATGGAGCTTCATTATGGGGGATGGCGGGAGAAGAGCATTGTATTTGTATGGGGCGGGCAATTTTAAATCTGGAGAACATGGAACCGCTGGGATACATGGTGATTATCTGTAAAAATGGATATCTGGGCAATCAGCTGTCAGCAGTTTCGGACACTTATTCAGGGAAGATTTATCTTGTCAACGATAAAAACGCAATTGTGACATCTAATGAAGAGAATGTTCTAGGAAAAACCTTTCCGTACGACCTGCGTGAACTCTTGAGAGAGGCTCCGCAAACAATTAAGGATCCTGTTTCCGGGGAAAAAAGCTATTATTATATAGAAGATGCAATGGAGAACGGTTGGGCCTTGGTTACAACTGTCAGCAGCAGTCAGTTTTGGAACAGTATTCTTACGGTTGCCTGGCAGATGGCGCTGATGTTGTGTATCGTGCTGGTGGTGTCATTGATTCTGATTGTGGTAGCAATACAGAAACTTTTGAAACCTGTGGGTGAACTGCTGGAGAGCATGTCTCAGTTTGGAGCCGGGAAACTGGATTCCCGTGTGGAGGTGCAGACAGAGGATGAGATTGGACAGATTGGAGAAGCATACAATCACATGGCTGATAGTATCCAGAAGCTTATGGAGCAGGTATATCTGCTGGAATTGGAGAATAAGGAGGCAGAGATTAGTTTCCTGAAAATGCAGATTAATCCTCATTTCCTTTATAATAGCCTGGATACGATAAGCTGGCTGGGATTTGCTGCCGGAAATGAAAAAATATCAGAGATTTCTGTGGCTTTGGCAAAGATACTCCGCGCCAGCATCAAACGTGCGGACATGGTTACGATTGAGGAAGAGATGCAGATTGTAAAGAACTATCTGTTTATCCAGGAAAGCCGTTTCGAAGATAAAATCAGGGTTGTATACCAGGTGGATGAAGAGACGAGAGGCTTTTATATGCCAGGCTTTTTACTGCAGCCTCTTGTGGAGAATAGTATCATACACGGGATGGAACAGGAGATTAAAGGGAGCTGCCTTACCATTTCGATTTCCCGGGAAGGAGAATGGGTGTACTTCCAGGTTAGTGATGACGGCAAGGGAATGGAGAAAGAACAGTTGGAGTTGTTAAAGCAGCAGTGTCAGGGAGAGCAGGGAGAAAAAGGGATTGGCCTGAAAAATGTATACCGGCGGCTTCAGCTTTTATATGGAGAGTCCTGTGAATTTCAGATTATTAGCGAGCCGGGGCAGGGAACCAGCATTTCCTTCCGTATTCCTGTCATAAAGAAACAAGAAAGATGACAAAAAAACAAACAAAACCATCCCAAAAACCATCTTAAAACTTTTGCGGAAATTTTATAGAATGTAGAAGTATGAGAAAGGAGGAGAGAAATTATGAAACAAAGAAGATGGCTGGCTCTGCTGCTTGGCATATTGATGGCAGTGACTTGTATTCCTGTAAGCGGAATGCAGAAAGTAAGTGCGGCAGAAGCCTCCGGGAGAGAAGTGCTGAACTTTGATACGAACTGGCTGTACAGTAGTGTCGACTATTCAAACGGAGAGAGTGTGAATCTGGACGACTCCGGATTTGAACAGGTTTCCGTTCCCCACGCTAACACCATTTTACAGGGACATAAGGGAAATGATTTTCAGAAAGAGATTGACTCTTACCGTTTTGTTTCCTGGTATCGGAGACATTTTACACTTTCCGAGGAGTATGCGGGAAGAAATATTATGGTGGAGTTTGAAGGGGTAGCGACCGTTGCGGAAGTTTATCTGAACGGACAGCTTCTTGCAGAGCATGATGGGGCATATACCGGCTTTACCGTTGATATTTCTGATGCGGTATATACAGACGGGAAGGATAATGTGCTGGCGGTTCGTGTGGATTCGCAGAAACAGACGCAGATTCCGCCGGAAGGAGGCAATGTGGATTACTGTCTGTTTGGCGGAATTGTCAGAGATGTCCATATGACAATTACCGAACCGGTTTATGTAGAACGGACATTTGTGACAACACCGGGACTGGAAGACGGCAGCGGTGTTGTGAATACCCAGGTAGATATTTCCAATAAGCTGGCGCAAGACAAGACTTATACGATTGAAACTACAGTGAAGGATAAAGAGGATAAGACTGTAGCAACGGCACCTGTGAAGGAAGAGCTGGCTGCAGGAAAAGAGACGACCGTGACAGTTGAGACGGATAAAATTGCGAATCCCCATCTCTGGGATGTAGATGATCCATATCTGTACACTTTAGTAACTACTGTGAAAGACGGCGATGCGGTCATTGATACCTATGATACTGTTTTTGGTATGCGTTATTTTGAGTTTAAGGAAGAGACGGATAACAGAAGCTTCTATCTGAACGGAGAGAAGCTGGAGATTGTGGGAATTAACCGTCATGAACAGTGGCCATGGATTGGACGGGCAGTGCCGGACAAATTGCAGGAACAGGATGCCGATCTGATTAAGGCAAATGGAATCAATGCGGTGCGCTGTTCGCATTATCCGCAGGATCCGGCCTTTATGAACCGTTGTGATGAGATAGGGCTTCTTGTATTTACTGAACCGCCGGGATGGCAGCATGTGGGAGACTCTGAGTGGAAGGAGAATTTCAAGACGAATTTGCGGGAACTGATTTTGCGTGACCGGAATCACCCTTCCGTTATCAGCTGGGGCGTGGTGCCGAATGAATCAGAGGCACAGACTGCTGATGTCCAGGAATTCAATCAGGAATGTCAGGCAATTGCGAAAGAGCTGGATCCTACACGGCCTACCCATGGCGTGCGCTGGGAATACTTTTTCGATAATCATGTAAAGAATGGAAAGCTGGAGGATATTGCTACAGACCTTCTGACGGTGAATTATCGTTATCCCGGAATGAACAACAACAGAGATGAGAATCTTTTGTCAACATTCAGCAAGTCCTATCTGGTAACAGAGCATTCCAATGAGTGCTGGTTTAACGGCGGCGGGGTTGCGGGAACTTCTGATGCCCTGGCACAGCAGTTTGTAGATTCTTTCATGAAATACGTAGATTACTTTTATGCAAATGATACGGTAGCCGGTGGCTTTGGCTGGAGCATGTTTGACTATAATAATGAAGTAAATTATACCAGAACAGGGCACGTATTCTACAGTGGATTATATGATATTTTCCGTCATGAAAAGCCGGTTGCATGGGCGTACCGTACGCAGCAGGATGCAGAGGAAGTCGGACCGATGGTCTATATTGCGAACAACTGGACGAAGGATACGACTTCAACCGTCTATGTATTCAGCAATTGTGATGAAGTAGAATTGTTTGTAAATGGCGTTTCCAAAGGAAGAATTACGCCGAATAAATACACGAATCTGCCGCATCCGATTTATGAATTTAAAAATGTTTCCTATGAAGAGGGAGAGATTAAGGCAGTTGGTTATATTGACGGCGAAGCAGTGGAAGAACAGGTAAAGAAGACACCGGGTGAAGCTGTCAGATTGGTTGCAAAGGCAGATTACAGTACATTGACGGCAGACGGAACGGATATGACGAGTGTGACAGTGACAGCGTTGGACGCAGAAGGAAATGAAGTCCCGTTTGCAGATAATGTGGTAAATGTGGTACAAAAGTCAGGAACAGAGACTACTTTGATTTCTGAAAAAGACGTAAAGCTGGAAGGCGGAAAGATTGCATTCCTGGTGCAGTCCGTATATGGAAAGACCGGAACGGCAGAATTTGAAGTGGTTTCCGATGGCCTGGAATCTGCTGCGTGCAGTGTAGAAATCAAGGCATTTGAAGCAGATAACCTGGTTCCTGCTTCCACAGGTTCCGGATATGAGCAGCCGGAACTTCCGTCGCAGTACAATATTAACGACAGCATGGCAGGCAGCGGATTGTATCAGTTTAATTTCCAGGGAACCGGCTGGGAATATGGAACAGAGTCAACTGCATATAAGGGAGATAACCACTGGACGAATGTGGCAGGAGATACCTGCGAAATCCGTTTTGAAGGACCGAACATCCAGTATTACGGAGCAAAGGCTCCGGCGCACGGAATTGCGGCATTTTCCATTGATGGCGGCGAAGAAGTGCTGGTAGATTGTTATTCAGCTTCCAGACAGGGTTCTGTGCTGCTCTTTGATTCAGGACTTCTGAAGGACGACGGGGAACATGTGCTGAAGGTACGTGTAACCGGAGAGAAGAATGCAAGTGCTTCCGGATATTATGTGAATGCTGACCGGGTAGTGATTGATTTTGATTATACGGCGCCTAAAAAGGTAGTAAATGATTCAGATATGGGAACCGGCGAATTCCAAATCAATTATGCAAGCAGAGAGTGGGATACTACATTGACGGAAGGATGCTATCAGGGAGATGAAAAATGGTCTGATGTGCAGGATGAATATCTGACCTTTGCTTTTACAGGCACTTCTGTGAAGTACTATGCTTCTGTGGCGGCTCATCACGGTATCGGGGCATTTTCCATTGACGATGGCGAAGAGACGATGGTAGATTTTTACAGCGCTTCCAGAGCGAATCAGGTTCTCCTTTACGATTCGGGAAATCTGGAAAACGGTAAACATGTGTTAAAGGTGCGTGTAACCGGAACCAAACCGATTACGGTAGATAAGATTGAAGTTTACGAGAAAATTCCGGCGGACAAGACATCTTTGATGGAAGCTATTAAAAATGCAGTTCCGACATCCGACAAGGATAAATATACGGAAGAAAGCTGGAGCGCATATGAAAAAGCACTTGAGGCAGCAGTCGAAGTAAATGGCCGGGAGGATGCAACGCAGAAAGAAGTGAACAGAGTGTTGCAAGTACTGACAGAGGCACAGTCTGCCTTGGAAGAGAAACCTGTTACTCCGCCGGATCCAACACCAGATCCAACACCAGATCCAACACCAGATCCAACACCAGATCCAACACCAGATCCAACACCAGATCCAACACCAGATCTTGAACCGGATGTTAAAGAACGGGTAAAAGACATATTCGATGATGTAAGGGAAGGCGACTGGTTTGAGGATGCGGTACAGTATGTCTATGATAATAGGATTATGACCGGCCTTACAGGCACACATTTTGGACCGAATGATACGCTGGCGCGCGCCCAGTTTGCAACGACACTTTATAGAATAAACGGTACACCGGCAGTAGAGTACAAAAATGTCTTTCCGGATGTTCTGAAGACGGACTGGTTTGCAAATGCAGTCTTATGGGCGGCGGATACAGGCGTTGTAAAGGGGTACGATGACACCAAATTGTTCGGACCTTCTGATAGAATTAACCGTGAACAGATGGCAGTTATGATGTACCGTTATGCAAATTACAAAGAGTATGACACCAGTATAAAAGCAGATTTCAGCAAGTTCCAGGATGCGTCAGCAGTCAGTGAATTTGCAAAAGAAGCAATGCGGTGGGCTGTAGGCAACGGTATTATCGTCGGAAAATATAACGAAACGCAGATTGACCCGCAGGGAAATGCAAACCGTGCAGAATGCGCTACAATTATTCAGCGTTTTATGAAGTTGTATGATAATTAGATTTTTTATGAAAAGATACTTAAATTTCCCGTAAAAAAGATGCAAGTTTGTGCAGTATTTTCTTGTTTGCGGTGTTATAATACATATGTAACAAAAAAGGAAATACTTAACTGGACCTGCTGTATAAGAGATGGAACAGGCCCGCTAAGCATTCAGTTTTAGGAGGAAAAGATAAATGAATACTTTAAAAGCTGAAAAAAGAAACTTGGAAACGAAAGCAAAAAGACTTAGACGGGAAGGATTTGTTACAGGAAATTTATTTGGAAAGAAAATTGAAAAATCTATACCGCTGAAATTGGACAAAAAAGAAGTTGATAAACTTCTGAAAGAGCACGGCAAAGGCAGTCAGATTATGCTGGATGTAGAAGGTGAAAAGTATGATGTATTACTTAAGGATATCCAGTTTAATGCGCTGAAGGGCCAGGTAGATGAAATTGATTTTCAGGCTCTGGTCAAGGGTGAAAAGGTACATTCTGTTGCCGAGGTTGTCCTTCTGCATCATGACAAAGTGACGACAGGCGTTTTACAACAGTTATTGCATGAGATTGAGTACAAGGCAGCTCCTGACGCATTGGTTGAAAAAGTAGAAGTCGATGTAAGCAATATGCGTGTGGGTGATACGATTTTTGTGAAGGATCTGGCAATTGCTTCTGACAAAGATGTTGATTTACACACAGATTTGGAGACTGTAGTAGCCACTGTGTATGAGGTTCACAATGCGTCTGCAGAAGAACCGGAAGAGAGTGCCGATGCAGCAGAATAATACAGGCAGATAGAGAAATAAAAAGAAGAAGCCATGGCTTTCGTAAAAGGGAGCCATGGCTTTTGTATGTTGATAATATTTTTTCGCGGGCGTATAATTGAGACATGCGGCAGTAGAAAACAGGAATTGAGGGACGGATATGTATTATCAGGAAGTGTATGATTCCCCTGTGGGAAAAATGATCATGGTAAGCGACGGAGAACATTTGAACGGATTATGGATAGAAGGACAGAGTGGATTTACAGATGCTGTGAAGGAAGGAATGCAGCCAAAGGAGGAGCTTTCGGTTTTTATTATGACGAAGGAGTGGCTGGATCGCTATTTTGCGGGGGATAAGCCGAAGATTTCCGAACTTCCGCTGCAGCTTTCCGGCACAGAATTCAGGAAGGAAGTCTGGAAACTGCTCTGTGAGATTCCTTATGGAGAAACAACTACTTATGGAGAAATTGCAAAGAAAATGGCAAAAAAGCGGAATAAGGCGAAGATGTCTGCACAGGCAGTCGGAAACGCAGTGGGGCACAACCCTGTATCAATCATTGTTCCCTGCCATCGTGTGATCGGTTCAGATGGCGGCATGACAGGATACGGTGGAGGGATTGCGAAGAAGGTGTGGCTTCTGAATCATGAAGGGGTGTCAGTGGAAGAGAAGCGTTGTGTCGGGATGAAAAGGAGATGATGAAAATGAGAAAGATACTGGTGATAGAAGATGACACGGACATCAATCATGTGATAGCGAGGGCTTTGCAAAAGTCCGGATATAGCTGTACGCAGGCTTTTTCCGGTACGGAAGGACTGTTGTATATGGAAAGGGAAGCATTTGCGCTGGTAATTCTTGATTTGATGCTTCCTGGGATGAACGGAGAAATGCTGCTGCCTAAAATCAAAGAAAAACAGCAGATTCCTGTTATAATTGTTTCTGCAAAAGACAGCCTGGACAGCAAAGTAAATCTTCTGACGCTGGGGGCGGAAGATTATATGACGAAACCTTTTGAAATCCAGGAGCTGGTTGCAAGAGTCGGCGTACAAATCCGGCGTTTTTCCGATAAGGAAGGGCAGCCGAAACAGATGCTCCGCTATAAAGATCTGGTTCTGGATCAAGATTCTTTTTCTGCCTTTGTGAACGAGACGGAAATTGTTCTTACAAAACAGGAATTTAAAATACTGGAACTTTTGCTTACGTACCCGAATAGGGTATATTCAAAACAGGATATTTATGATTATGCATGGGACGGTATTTATATAGGAGAGGATAAGACGATAAATGTGCATATTAGCAATATCCGCAAAAAGCTGAAAGCGGTGAGCCCGGAAGAATATATTGAGACGGTGTGGGGGATTGGATTCCGGCTGGCAAAATAACTTTAACTTTTCTTTAACTTTACTTTGCGTTTCATTAGTAGCTTCCTTATAAACTAAGAGCATAAAGTAAAGGAGGTTATGAAATGGAGTACTTACTTACTACAAATGGACTGACAAAACAGTATGGCAGGCATAAAGCGGTTAACGCAGTGAATCTTCATATCCGTCAGGGGGACATCTATGGTCTGATAGGACGCAACGGTGCAGGCAAGACAACCATTTTGAAAATGCTCAGCGGACTTGCTGCGCCTACGGAGGGAGAGTTTTCATTATTTGGCAAAACAGGCAGGGATTCATATGAATATATGTCCCGTGTAGGAACGCTCATTGAAGAACCGGGGATTTATCCGAATATGTCTGCGGCAGAAAATCTCAGGCTGAAATGTCTGGCAGTGGGTGTACGGAAGAAAGGAACAGTTGATGAGCTTCTGAGAACAGTCGGACTCGCAGATGTCGGCAAAAAGAAGGTGAAGAAATTTTCCCTGGGCATGAAGCAGCGGCTGGGCATTGCGCTGGCGTTGGCTGGTAATCCGGATTTGGTTATTCTGGATGAACCGATTAATGGTTTGGATCCGCAGGGGATTGCGGAAATAAGAGAAACACTTTTGAGACTCAATAAGGAGAAAAATATTACCTTTATTATTTCCAGTCATATTCTGGAAGAGTTATCAAAGATTGCATCAAATTACGGCATGATTCATGACGGCGTGCTACTGCAGGAAATGACTCGTGAGGAACTGCTTTCAAAATGCAGTGAGCGTATTGAACTGAAAACAAATGATACCCGGAAAGCTTGTACGGTATTGGAAGGTATGGGGATTGAAAAATACAAGGTTGTTGATGCTGATACCATTCAAATTTTCGAGCGGCTGAATGATGGTGGTGATATTACCATGGCACTTGCCGGGAATGGAGTGAAGACAATGGGAATCACTGTAAAGAATGAAGCACTTGAAGATTATTATCTGAACTTAACGGGAGGTACTGCAAATGTTTAATTTATTAAAAATGGAAATACACCGTCTCATACATTCGATGTTTGCGTGGGTAATTCTTCTTTTTACTGTTGCTGCTGCAATCTTCAGTATTGTGATGACAAATCTTGATATTCAGGCATCAAAGGAGGAACCGCCGGTGGGGCTTGTGATTGAGGAACAAACGGATGAATCGCAGACAGGGCTGGAGGCCGGCATTTATGTAACAGGAAATGAGGAATGGGCAGATGGAAAAATTGAGCTTGGAGATTTAATCAGTGTAGAAATGCAAAGTGGGCTTATGGCAATCTTGTGCGTAATATTTGCCGCATTGTTTGCAAATGCTGATCAAAAGAATGGGTTTATCAAAAATATTGCAGGGCAGTTTCCGTGGCGGGGAAAGTTGATTTTGTCAAAGTTTATAGCAATTGCTGCCTGGATTTTTGTTTTGATGGCTGTTTTCTCTGTGGTAATTGTAACCGCAGGTCTGCTTTTTTGGAGTGATAAAGTATATCTGGCGTCTATGTTTCCTTTGGTGAAGCTTTTAAGCGTTCAATATTTGCTCCACTTAGGGCTTGCTGCGCTGACGATGTTTTTTACCGTACTTACGCGGAGTACAGCGTTCAGTATGGCCGCCGGTATTATGATATGTTCAGGCTTGACTGCCATCCCGTATTCCGGTGTAAATCAATTGATTTCGAATGTGAAGCCGCACTGGAATTTTGATATAAACAATTATGTGATGGAGAGCAATATAAGGATGATTGACGTGGCTTCCGCCCAGGAGGTCCTGGTGCGCGCTGCTGTTGTGGGAATAGTATTTGTCATCTTTTCTATTGTATTGGCGATGGTAACGATGAAGAAAAGAGATATTTGATAGGAGTCTGTTATGGCTGTATGGACGATAATTGCTGCAGTCGCAGCAATTGTTACAATTTTGATATTTATGGCTTATCGGCGACAGGTCAGAAAGACCTGCCGCCAGTTGGCGTTTCTGAAAGAGCACCAGACAAACCTTCGTCTTACCACGGACTTCCCGTTTAAGGAGTTAGGTGATTTGGCTGATGGTATCAACGATATTCTGGATTTATCCTCTGAAGTACAGAAGGCTTCCAGACAGAGTGAAGAAAGCCTGAAAGAAACGATCACAAATTTATCGCATGATATCCGAACACCATTGACTTCTATGGATGGTTATTTTCAGCTGCTTGCCCAGAGTAATTCTGAAGAAGAGCGGCAGCATTATATTGCTGTCATTCAAAGCCGTATAGCCAGTCTTAAGGATATGCTGGAGGAGCTTTTTACTTATACAAAACTTCAGAATGAAATCTATGAGCTGAAGATGGAGCCATTAGATTTTGGAAAATGTGTGTATAGTACAGTGTTTTCTTTTTATGATGAATTTCAGAAAAAAGGCATTGAACCCAGGATTGATTTTTGCGAAGGTTATTTATTGATGAATGGAAATTATGAGGCAGTTCGCAGGACGCTCCAGAACATTATTAAAAATGCTCTGGAACATGGATACACCCGGATTGAACTAGAACTGCTGAAGCAGGATGGAAACATTGTTTTTCGGTGTTTCAATGATGTCCAATACCCGGGTGAGATTGATATCGGCCAAATTTTTACCCGGTTTTATAAAGCAGATTCCGCCAGAACCCATGCATCTACAGGTCTTGGCCTCTCAATTGCAAAGGGGCTGACCGAGAGGATGAATGGCTCGATATCTGCAAAATTAGAGGGCTCTTTGTTTTCCATTGAAATTCAATTCATAGCAATATGATTTTTCCGTGTCATAATACATTTTTCATTCCGTGATAAGAGTATTTTCAGGCGAAACATCCGCCATTTGGTAAAGCTGCCGTTTTTCCCGAATGACGAGAACAACGGAAAGTATCAGCGCCAATGCGTCGCTGACAGGCTGCGCTGCAAAAATGCCGTTAATATCCCAAAACATTGGGAAAAGATAGATGAACGGTATTAAGAATAGAATTTGCCTTAAAAATGTAATTATGATTGAGGGGATTGGCTTTGCAATAGACTGAAAGAACGTCGTTACAAGCATTACAAATCCCAGGATCGGTGTAATACAAAAGTTTGTTCGCAGTCCGGTAACGCCAATTTCCAGCATTTTTTCAGAAGCGCCGAAAGTTAACAGGATTGCTTCCGGAAACAACATAACAATGAGCCAGATTATACAGGTAATACCAACTGAGAGGGCAGAGGCCTGATATAAGACCGCCATAACTCTTTTATAATTCCCTGCGCCGAAGTTATTGCCGACAATCGGTTGAATTCCCTGGCTGATACCGCTTGCAGGCATGATTACGAAAGTCATAATACTTGCAACCACAGCATACACGCTGATAGCGGTATCTCCGCCATATTTACCCAATTGACTGTTATAGACAAGACTGATTAGTCCCATAGCCATTTGTGCAATCCAAAAGGCAAAACCACAGGAAATAATTTTTTTGGAAAGTCCCCAATCAAAAGAAAAGGTTTCTTTTTTGATTCCTGCTTTTGTGTAACCTTTCAAAACAAGGAAGGCACCAAATAGAGCGGAAAGAATTTGCCCTATTACCGTTGCCCAGGCCGCTCCTGTAACGCCCCAGCCTAAAACGGCTACGAACACTGCGTCAAGGATAATATTTGTTATGGCACCGATGCTTGTGACACACATACCAAGAACAGGCCTTCCGGAAACACGTACATAATCACAAAAAACCTGTGTAAGTCCCTGAAACAGACAGCCTAGTGTAACAATTCGATAATATGCGAGCGCATACTCGTATGCCGTTTCTGTTACTCCGAATATTTTGAGGATAGGATTTGAAAAAATAAGCAAAAATACAGACAGAAAAACCTCAAAAACAACAACTAATAGCAACGCATTTCCAAAGGAACGGTTCATATTTTTCTGTTCGCCTTTTCCTGCAAATAAGCTGAACAGAGAAGAACCGCCGGCACTGCAGGTAAGCCCGAAAGCCATCATCATGTAGGAAAGAGGAAAGCAGATTGATAATCCGGCCAATGCGGAGGTGCCGTTAAAATTCCCCACAAAAATTCGGTCAACGATGTTATAGATTGCTGTAATCAAAAGCGAAATAGCTGCCGGAATAGAATACTTTAAAATCATAGGAAATAATTTTCCCGTTGAAAAATCATTTGTTTCATTCATTTGGTGTACCTCTCTTTCATTCTTTGTAAGTTAGTTTCCTAAGTATTTGTGCAAAAATAAGGGATAACGCATCTAAAATTTTCATTCAGACAGGTTATCCATCATTTTTTCAGTTACTCTAAAAAAGACCTGCAAATCCGTTTCCGAAATCCCCTTTATAAGCGTTTCCTCTAATGTTGTCAAATCTTCTATAACCTGCTGTTTATACAGCAAGGCTTTATCTGTTACAACAATCTTTTTCAATCGGTTGTCATAAGCTTCCGGTTCGCGGATGATAAGCCCGTTTTTTTCCATTTGCTTTAACAATTGCGTTGCGGTAGACGGACGTATACTGTATTCTTCTTCAATATCTTTTTGGTAGATATCTTCTGTTTGAGAAAGCAAAAAGCGAAGTGTTCTGCCTTGTGATCCGCTAAATTCCTTCCGTGAAGAAAGCATATCAAATTTTCTGCGCAGTTTGTTGGATAATTTGCTAATATATCTTGTCGCATTTTGGGTAAAGGAAATCATAAGGCCCTCCTTTCTTAGGTTCCTAAGCAATTCTAAGCCTAATTTTCTTATTTGTCAAGTGGTTATTATGATGGTGCAGGTGGATGAAATAACAATATAGAAAGAGTAGCGAATGTATGCGGGAAATCGCATTATTTGCTACTCTTTTATAGTGTTCTCCTGAAAATATAAGTATGATATCTTGCGCTTAACTTAAGATTTTTACCGCATTTACAAATTTTGCCACATCTTCCGGTGGTTCCAGCGCATACAGAAGTCCATAGGGAGAACTGTAATTCCAATTTACCGGAATAGTTACAAGTGCGGGATGGACGTCTTTCCAACATTCCAGAATTAAAAGGACATTCCCGGTTTCCGCGCAGCGGTTAAAAACAGAAATATCATAAAAATGCGGTGTGTCCTCAATCTGAATCGCAGGATGATTGTGGGTTAAATCTTCACGGATGCGGTCGTTCACTTCGGAATCTCCCTGCTTTACCATCATCAAGGTTTCGCCATACAGATCGGAAATTTCAAGTTGCTTTTTCTGTGCCAGTGGATGTTCTCTGGAGACTGCACACATTTTTCTGTATCTTCCCAAAGGCAGCATATTGCATTTGTCGAGCCAGAGCTTGGAATCACAGACGCCCAGAAGAAAATCAAATTTTTCTCCAAGCTGTGCGATTTCGGAAAGGATGCCTTCATGGTCATCCTCGAAAGGAACCAGATGCAGCTTGTAATTCGCAAATTCTTTATTGACGCGGTACCATAAATCCATAAAAGGTTTTGCCGGATTCAGCAGAGAAGTTCCGACACAGAAGGTAGTGTCGCAGACATTCATGGCCTGTCTTGCGTTTTCTATGGAACGCCTGGAATAGTCAAAGAGAAATTTGGCGTCCCGGTAAATCACATCGCCCGCAGGGGTTAAAAGGATTCCGCGGGGTGTTCTTTCTATCAATTTTAAGTTCAAATGCTTCTCCAAAGAATTAATCTGTTTCATCACGGCAGTGGCGGAGATAAACAGCTTTTCCGCTGCTTTTGAAAAGCTGCCGCAGTCTGCAACACAGACAAAAACCGTTAGCTGGCTGTTATACATACAGGTTACCTCACAAGATACTTTAAACTTTAAGTTAAAACTATGGTAACATACCGGAGATTCTCAGTCAAGAAAAAAGAGCTTATAATAGAGACAGAAGAAAAGAAAGGAGCTGGTGAGATGGCAGAGATTATTGTGTACTTCTCGCGCAAGGATGAAAATTATGTGAGCGGTACGATCAAAAAACTGGACATAGGCAATACAGAGGTTGCAGCGGGGTTCCTTCAAAAACTGACTGGTGCGGAATTGTTTAAGCTGGAGCCGATGCAGGAATATTCTAAAAATTATAATGAATGTATTGCACAGGCACAGGCCGATCAGCGGAGAGATGCAAGACCGGAACTGAAAACCTATCCGGAAAATCTGACACAGTACGATACCATATATCTGGGTTATCCCAACTATTGGGGGACAATGCCGATGGCGATGTTTACCTTCTTGGAGCATTTTGATTTTACAGGAAAGACGATTTTCCCATTCTGTACCCATGAGGGCAGCGGTATGGGAAACAGCGAGGCAGATATTAAGAGGCTGTGTCCGGGGGCGCAGATTGGAAAAGGACTTGCACTAAAGGGCGGAAGCGTGAACTATGCGCAGCCGGAAATCAAAGAGTGGTTAGAAGAAATAAGGAGGGAAAGAAATGGCAATTACAGAATTTGCAAAGAAGTATCATAACAAAATGTTCCCGGAGCGGCAATCCTCTTTGCAGGAGACTGACCCGGAATTTGTGGAGAGATTTGACAATTTTGCGTTTGATGAAGTAGTGCGTCAGGATGATCTGGATGATAAGACACGCTTTATGGCAATCCTGGCAGCGCTCATTGGATGCCAGGGAAGCGATGAATTTCGGGTTATGCTTCCAGCGGCGCTGAATTTTGGTGTTAAGCCGGAAGAAGTCAAGGAAATTGTCTATCAGGCGGTGGCTTATCTTGGAATCGGCAGAGCATTTCCTTTTTTGAAGATTACCAATGAAGTGTTTCAGAAACTGGGGATTGCACTGCCGCTTCCCCCGCAGGCCACTACGACAACGGAGAACCGCAGAGAGGCAGGAACGCAGGCGCAGGTAGATATTTTCGGGGAGAATATGCGGGATTTCTGGAAATCCGGCCCGGAAGAAAGCAGACATATCAACTGCTGGCTGGCGGATAACTGTTTTGGAGATTACTATACTCGGAAAGGGCTTGATTACAGGCAGAGAGAAATGATTACCTTTTGCTTTCTGGCAGCACAGGGCGGATGCGAGCCGCAGCTTACCAGCCATGCGGCGGCTAATATGAAGATTGGAAATGACAAATCCTACTTGATTAAAATTATTTCTCAATGCTTGCCGTATATCGGTTATCCCAGAAGTCTGAACGCTTTGCAGTGTGTGAACAATGCAATAAAAAATAAGTAAAAATAGGAGGTACAGTATAATGAAAGATGTCATGATCTTAACCGGAGCCGGACAGATTGGTATGGCGATTGCCAGAAGAATGGGCTACGGGATGAAAATTGTGGTTGGTGATAAGAAACTGGAAAACGCAGAGGTGATTTCCAAAACCATGAACGATGCGGGATTTGATACAGTCCCGGTGGAAATGGATTTATCTTCCCGTGAATCTATTCTGAACTTGATTGCGAAAGCACAAGAATATGGGGAAATATCCATGCTGGTTAATGCGGCAGGCGTTTCTCCCAGTCAGGCGCCGATTGAAGCGATTTTGAAAGTGGATCTGTACGGTACAGCGGTACTGCTTGAAGAAGTCGGAAAAGTGATTAAAAAAGGCGGCGTTGGCGTGACGATTTCCAGCCAGTCCGGGTGGCGTATGCCTGCGCTGACAGCCGAGGAAGATGAACTTCTGGCTACTACGCCAACGGAAGAATTGCTGAATCTTCCCCTGTTGCAGCCAGAAAACATCCGGGATACGCTGCACGCTTATCAGATGGCGAAACGCTGCAATGAGAAGCGGGTAATGGCAGAAGCTGTTAAGTGGGGCAAGCGGGGCGCCCGTATCAATGCTATTGCCCCCGGCATTATTGTGACGCCGCTGGCGATTGACGAATTTAACGGTCCACGCGGAGACTTCTATAAAAATATGTTTGCAAACTGCCCGGCGGGACGTCCGGGAACCGCAGATGAAGTGGCAAATGTGGCGGAGCTGTTAATGAGCGACAAGGGAGCCTTTATTACCGGTTCCACCTTCCTGATTGACGGCGGGGCAACGTCCAGCTATTTCTACGGCCCGTTAAAGCCGCAGGCGCAAAAAGAATAAGTTAGATGAAAGGATTCAGAAAATGAACAGACCTTATATTTTTTGTCATATGATGACTTCCCTGGACGGGAAAATCATGGGAAAATACATGGAAACGCCGGTCAGCTTTGCGCTGCAGAGCGCGAAGGTCAAGGACGGCGGAAGCGTATGGCTGCGTTATCTTGTGAAAGGAAAGGAATAAAAAATCATGGAAAAAATAACAAGTGTATTCCCTATGGGAGATAAGAACGAAGCGTTTGCAAAATATTTTATCGGGCAGAGCTATCTGAATATGCTCTCCACCGAGCAGGTAATGATTGGTAATGTGACCTTTGAGCCGGGCTGCCGCAATAACTGGCATATCCACCATGCAAAATCCGGCGGCGGGCAGATTCTGCTTGTCACCGCAGGTAAAGGTTACTATCAGGAATGGGGAAAGGAACCCCGCGAGCTGCATCCCGGCGATGTGGTAAATATTCCTGCGGAAGTGAAGCACTGGCATGGCGCAGCGCCGGATAGTTGGTTTGCGCATTTGGCTGTAGAGGTTCCGGCAGAGGGGGCTTCCAACGAATGGCTGGAGCCGGTCAGCGATGAAGAATACGGTAAGCTGTAATAAGGCTCCTTCGGATTGGAAAAAGCAGCAGCCATTTAGTCTGGCAGCGACGAAATTCATAGAGTGAAGAAAATGCTTTTTAGGCATAATCTATGCGTATAAACTAAGTATTTGATATAACCTGTATCCGTGTTTATAATGTAGGTGTAGAAAAAAAGTGCAGCGCACTTTCCTCTACACCTACATTTTTTACGCAAGCATCGATAAGAATGCTTTGAAATTTGCTTTCTATAGGTATAAGGAGGCGGAAATGACGTTAGCGGAAGTAACAAAACAGTTAGAAAAGTATGGGAATACAAAGGAGGATTTTTTTATGAGTTATCAGTTTTATGTACCCACCCGCACCTTATTCGGCGCTGGAAAATTAAATGAATTGCACACACAGACAATACCTGGAAAGAAGGCAATGGTCGTAATTTCAAATGGTAAATCCATGAAAGAAACCGGAACACTTTACCGGGTATTAAAGGAACTGACTTATGCAGGCGTGGAGACGGTGGTGTTTGACTATGTACAGGCAAATCCCCTTCGCTCTACCGTCATGGATGGTGCGGCTTACGCAAAGGAAAATAGATGCGACTTTATCGTTGCTTTGGGCGGTGGCAGTGTGATGGACGCATCGAAGGCCATGGCTGCCATGGCAACCAATGACGGCGATATTTGGGACTATATGAATGGCGGCACCGGCGGCGGGAAAACCCTCACAGAAAAAGCATTGCCGGTAATCTGTATTACAACGACAGCCGGAACTGGCTCCGAGGCGGATCAGTGGGGCGTGATTACCAATGATGAAACCAATGAAAAGATTGGCTTTGGCGGCTATGACTGCCTGTTCCCGGTATTGTCCATTGTTGACCCGGAGCTGATGGTTTCGGTTCCGCCGAAATTTACGGCATATCAGGGGTTTGATGCACTGTTTCACAGTACAGAGTGCTATATTTCCAAAGCGCATAACCGTATGGGGGATATGCTGGCCTTGACTGCTATTGAAAATATCGGAAGGTATCTTGTCCGGGCTGTAAAGGATGGAAACGATCTGGAAGCCCGCGAGGGCGTGGCCTTTGCCAATAACCTGTCCGGGCAGGTGATGACCGTGAGCTGCTGTACCAGTGAACACTCTATGGAACACGCCATGAGCGCCTACCATCAGGGGCTGCCTCATGGGGCAGGTCTGATTATGATTTCTACTGCATACTATCAGCATTTTGTGGACTGCCATGCCTGTGATGAACGGTTCGTTACCATGGCGAAGGCGCTTGGAAAGCAGGATGCAGACTGTGCGCAGGATTTTGTGGATATGCTGGTGCAGCTTCAGAAAGACTGCGGTGTGGCAGACCTTAGAATGTCCGACTTTGGGATTCAGGAGGATGAGTTTGAACGGCTGGCAGAAAATGCCCGTGAAACCATGGGAGGTCTGTTTACTGCTGACCCGAAAGAGTTATCTCATGAGGAATGTGTGGCAATTTATCAGAAGTCATTTAAATAAGAAATACCCTTCGGGTATATCAAAATGGCCGGAAAGTACGGCCGATGAATAAGGAAAGGCGGTTTTATTATGAACGAATTAGAACATGGAACCATTTTTGAAAAAGGCGTTCCGAACCCTTTTGGAGAATATTTTTCCGGCCAGTCTTATCTGGCGATGCTGACACAGTTAAATGGCGTGGGCGTTGCAAATGTGACCTTTGAACCTGCCTGCCGGAACAATTGGCACATCCATCACGGTGATAAAGGCGGCGGACAGATTTTGCTTGTCACCGGCGGGCGCGGCTGGTATCAGGAATGGGGCAAGGAGGCACAGGAGCTTCATGCGGGAGATGTGGTTGCCATTCCTGTGGGTATCAAGCACTGGCATGGGGCGGCAAAGGATAGTTGGTTTGCGCATATTGCAATAGAGATTCCTGGCGAGAATACTTCAAATGAGTGGCTGGAGCCGGTTTCAAAGGAAGAATACGGGAAGTTGAAGTAAAGGAGGCGTTTCAGATGGCAAAGGTTACTGCGGGACGTGATGAATTAGGCGCTTTTGCCCCTAAATTTGCAGAATTGAACGATGATGTGCTGTTCGGTGAGGTTTGGTCGCGGGAGGATAAGCTGTCTGCCAGGGACAGAAGTGTGGTTACGGTAACGGCACTGATGGCAAGAAGTATGCACATGGCAGCCTCCTATTGGGGATTTGTGCTGATGAGCGTTCATTTAGGGATGCACTGGGGAATGATTGTGGGAATGTTCCGCAGGCTTTTGAAAGGCAGGAAATTCTTGTATAAAGGAAGGTGAAGCATGGACGAGCAAATGGAGTTGTTTTCAAATAAAGCATTAAAGGAGATGATTGTCCCACTTTTTTTAGAGCAGTTGTTGATTATGCTTGTGGGGCTGGCAGATACATTGGTGGTCAGCTATGCCGGAGAAGCAGCGGTTTCAGGTGTTTCTCTGGTAAACCAGTTCAATACGATTTTTATTTACCTGTTTACGGCGCTGGCATCTGGCGGAGCGGTGGTGATCAGCCAGTACATTGGCAGAAAGGCAATGGATGCCGCAGGGGAATCCGCAAGCCAGCTCCTGCTGTTCTCTGTGATTTTTTCCGCATTGGTTTCGGCACTTGTACTGATTGGGAATGAGGGAATGCTTCGTTTAATGTTTGGAAAAGTGGAAAGCGATGTGATGCAGGCATGTATTACCTATCTTAGAATTTCCGCTTATTCCTACCCGGCTTTGGCGGTTTATAATGCCGGCGCCGCGCTTTTTCGCAGCATGGGAAAAACCAGCGTGACTATGTACCTGTCAGTGGCGTCCAATATCATTAATGTCATTGGCAACTTGATCGGTGTGTTTGTGCTGCACGCAGGCGTTGCCGGTGTCGCCTGGCCTTCCCTGATTGCCCGGACATTTTCGGCTGGGGTCATCACAGTGCTTTGCTTCCGCAGGAAAAACGATGTATTCTATGCCGAAAAGTGGATTTTTCAGTGGAATGGGGAACTTATGCGAAATATTTTAAGGATTGCCATTCCCAATGGGCTGGAAAACGGCGTTTTCCAGTTGGTAAAGGTGGCTCTCAGCAGTATGGTGGCGCTTTTTGGTACTTATCAGATTGCCGCAAATGGCGTGGCGCAAAGTATCTGGTCTTTGGCTGCCCTGGCCGGTGTTGCTATGGGACCGGTGTTTATCACAGTCATTGGACAGTGTATGGGAAACCGGGATATACAGGCTGCGGAAGTCTACTTTCAGAAATTGACGAAGATCACGCTGGTGCTTTCATCGGTATGGAATCTTCTGATTTTTCTGCTGACTCCCTTATTTATGAGATTCTATGCGTTGGAGCCGGATACAAAGCAGCTTGTGATATGGCTGGTTCTAATCCACAATCTATTCAATGCCATTGCATATCCTTTTTCCGGGGCACTCAGTAATGGGTTGCGAGCTGCAGGTGATGTAAAGTTTACCATGTATGTTTCGGTCATATCCACCATAGCGGTGCGTTTATTGTTGTCCTGGCTTTTAGGGGTTATCCTGCAAATGGGCGTCATAGGAATTGCGATTGCAATGGTCAGTGACTGGATCATCCGGGCGATTATTTTCTTCTGGAGACAGAAGTCCGGAAAGTGGAAGACTTTTCAGGTAATATAATTGTGTGTAAAAATGATGGAGGTATATTATGAGCAAGAAAATTTTAGTGACGTATTTTTCAGCAAGCGGCGTAACTGCGAAAGTTGCTTGGAAACTGGCAGAGGTATGGGAAGAACAAATGATAAATTGAAACCAAGCTGTCCCGGTGCAATACTGTTAAAAGGAAAACTGTTGAACGGAGAGGTGTCAGAAGGTACTATAAAGAGATGGTTGAAAGATTTAAATCTGTAAACCGATGCCATGTGTTGGAGGCAGTCCGAAAAGACGAAACGGTAAAGTTGCTTTTTGGAAGGCGAGGTGTTATACTAAAAAAAACACTTTAATAAAGTATAGGCGGTATAACATGGAAGGAAAGCAGACAACAAACATAGAGGTAAAGAAAAAAAACAGGAATCGCGTTTTCCGATATATCTGCAAGCATGGAACGGTTTCGAATCCGGATATTTCATATGATATGAAGATGAGCCTTCCCACTGTAACGCAGATTACAAAGGAACTGATTGAGAAAGGATTCATTGAAGAAACTGGGGAATTGCAGTCCACAGGAGGAAGGCGCGCAAAGGCGCTGTCGGTTGCGGTTAATGTAAAGCAGGCGGTTGGGTTGGATATTACAAAAAACCATATTGGTTTTGTGCTTACCAACCTTACCGGTGAGATTTTAAAATATGTGCGGATTTTTCTTCCCTATGCTCATGAGGATGCTTATTATCGTAGGGTGAATGATGAACTGGAATCTTTTTTGGAAGAAAGTAACATTGACCGCAAGAGGATTTTGGGTATAGGAATTTCTTTTCCTGGAATTATTGATTTGGACAGACGATTGATCACATATTCGCATATCCTTGGTGTAAAAATGATATCTTTTGATTCTATAAGTGGCTTTTTCGGATACCCTTGCTGTTTCCTAAATGATGCAAATGCAGGAGCTTATGCGGAAGGAATCCATTCCGATGAACGGGAACGGTTTTTCTACTTGTCTTTAAGCAATACAGTTGGAGGAGCGATTTTTGATCATAATGGACTTGTACAAGGAAGTCATTTTCGATGTGGGGAAGTTGGGCATATGACCGTAATCCCGGATGGAAAGAATTGTTATTGTGGAAAAAAAGGTTGTCTGGATGCCTATTGCAGCGCGGCGATTTTGTCGGGTACGACAGAGGGAAAATTAGAAAAGTTTTTTGGATTGCTGGAAAAGAAAGATCAAAAAGCGGTAGAAATGTGGGATGTCTATACAGGCTATTTGGCTGTGGCATTGAATAATATCCATATGCTTCTTGACTGTGATATTATTCTGGGAGGATATGTGGGGAGCTATGCAGAACCTTATTTGTCGGATATATGGAATAAAGTATCGGAACGGAACACATTCACAGAAGATCAGCAATTTGTAACTAGCAGCAGATATAAGGTTGGGGCAGCGGCGCTTGGAGCGGCAGTGGAAGTAATTGAAGATTTCGTAAGACTAATATAAGGGAGATACGGTGTTTCAGAAGGAGATTTCAGAAATGAAGTCTCCTTTTTTTGATGCAGTTTTACTAAAACACAAGATGTGTTTTTAGATATAACGACGAAATAATGCTTGATTATTAGGAGTGTATTGACAGAATTGAAGAGCAGATGTAAAATAAAAAACATAATAAAACTGTTTAATAAAGTATAAATAAAAGTAAGAAAAAAAGGAGAGAAAACATATGGAAGGAAAAATGAAAGTTGCTGTAATGCTGGGAGTTGGAAAGATGGGGTTTGAGGAACGGGATATTCCAAAAGCGAAAGACGACGAGGTACTGGTAAAACTGGAATATGTAGGCATCTGCGGAAGCGACCTGCATTATTATGAAACAGGAGCTATCGGAGATTATGTGGTGAAGCCGCCCTTTGTACTGGGACATGAGCCGGGAGGTACGGTTGTTGAAGTCGGAAAGAATGTAAAACATCTGAAAGTTGGAGACAGAGTTGCACTGGAACCAGGAAAGACTTGCGGCCATTGTGAATTTTGCAAAACGGGGCGCTACAATCTGTGCCCGGATGTGGTGTTTTTTGCGACACCCCCAGTGGACGGTGTATTTCAGGAATATGTTGCCCATGAAGCAGATCTGTGTTTCAAACTGCCGGACAATGTAAGTACATTAGAAGGCGCTTTGATCGAGCCTTTGGCGGTAGGATTCCATGCTGCAATTCAGGGAGAGGCACATCTTGGACAGCGTGCCGTTGTTATGGGGGCAGGCTGCATAGGTCTTGTTTCCATGATGGCATTGAAAGCAAGAGGGGTATCAGAAGTATATGTGGTAGACATTATGGAAAAGCGTCTTGAGAAAGCTCTGGAACTGGGCGCAACGGGAGTGATTAACGGAGCAAAGGAAGATGTTCTGGAACGGGTGAAAGAACTGACAGGTGGAGCCGGTATGGATCTGGTTATTGAAACAGCAGGCACAGAAATTACAACAAGACAGGCAATCCATATGGCGAAGAAAGGATCCAATATCGTTCTTGTGGGATATAGCAAGAGCGGTGAGATGACACTTCCCATGAGTCTTGTGCTGGATAAAGAACTGACTTTTAAAACGGTATTCCGGTACCGCCATATTTATCCGATGGCGATTGATGCGGTTGCGGCAGGAAAGGTAAATCTGAAGGGAATTGTAACGGACGTGTTTGGGCTGGATGAGGCACAGAAAGCGATGGATTACAGCGTGAATAATAAAGCTGATATTGTGAAGGCGGTTATCCGCATTGCGGAATAAGAGAAGAGTCAAAAGCAGAGTTCGGCCAGTATTTATAAATGGTAAAGGGGATTGTAATGGATCAGAAAGATACAAACGTAAAAGTGCCGTTGATTAGTAAAATTGCATACGGTATGGGCGATGTAGGATGTAATTTCAGTTGGATGTTTGTAGGAAATTTCCTGATGATTTTCTATACAGATGTTTTTGGGATTAGTATGGGAGCCGTAGCAGGCTTGATGTTGTTCTCACGATTTTGGGATGCGATTAATGATCCGGTTATTGGCGGGTTAAGTGATAAAACGCATACAAAATGGGGGAGATACAGACCGTGGCTGCTGATTGCGGCACCATTGACAGCAATTGTATTGATTCTGACATTCTGGGCGCATCCGGATTGGCCATCTACTGCCAAGATTATTTATATGGCAATTACTTATTGCATTCTTGTTTTAGGCTATACTTGTGTGAATATTCCTTATGGCACGTTGTGCGGAGCAATGACGCAAAATATAGAGGAACGTGCTAAAATCAATACATTTCGATCTGTCAGCGCAATGATTGCGATTGGTATTATCAATATCGTGACGGTTCCACTGATTGCGGTACTTGGTAATGGAAATGATAAAAGGGGATATTTGCTGATCGCTGTTTTATATGGATGTATTTTTGCGGCATGTCATATCTTCTGCTTCGCTAAAACAAAGGAAGTGGTGGACGTACCGGAGAAAGAAAAAATTCCCTTAAAGGTTCAATTAGGAGCTGTGATAAAGAATCGTCCTTATATGATTGCTGTTGCAGGGCAGTTTCTGTTTGGTGTGACACTTTATGGGAGAAATGCGGATGCATTATACTATTTTACCTATGTGGAGGGGAATAAAGCGCTATTCAGCACCTATTCCATGTTTATCATTCTTCCATCCATTATTGGTGCAGCCTGTTTCCCGTTTGTATTTCGGCTTACAAATAATAAAGGCCAGTCTGCATCCATTTTTGCACTGTTGACGGGAATCAGTATGTTCAGTATGTACTTTTTTACAGTTGGAGAGTCCCCTGTTCCATTTTATGCGTTTTCTTGTCTGGCACAATTTTTCTTTTCGGGTTTTAATACTGCAATCTATGCGATTGTTCCGGACTGTGTGGAGTATGGAGAGTGGAAGACCGGGCTTAGAAATGACGGATTTCAGTATGCATTTATTTCACTGGGAAATAAAATCGGAATGGCGATTGGAACTTCCGTGCTTGCAGGAATTTTAGGTGTGTTCGGATATGCTGCAAACCAGCAGCAGAATGCAGCAGTACTGTCGGTTATCAAGCATTCGTTTACAACGGTTCCGGGGATACTTTGGATTGTAACGGCTGTAGTCTTGTATTTTTATCGGTTAAATAAGAAAACATATAATAAGATTGTGCAGGAAATACAGGTAAGAAAGGGAGGGAGCAATCATGTATGATGTTGTTGCATTAGGCGAACTGCTGGTTGATTTCATTCAAAATGGCAGCAGTTCCAATGGAAATCCGATATTTGAAGCAAATCCGGGAGGAGCGCCATGTAATGTGCTGTCAATGTTGGCTGGTTTAGGCTATAAGACTGCTTTTATAGGGAAAGTAGGAGATGACTATTTCGGGAAGATGCTTGGGGGTACGATTAAAAGAATCGGCATTTCTGATAAAGGCTTGATTTATGATAAAGGAGCGAATACTACACTCGCGATTGTACATACGATGGCAGATGGAGACAGGGACTTTTCATTTTATAGAAAACCGGGGGCTGACATCATGCTGGAGGAGAAAGATGTTTGCAAAGAACTGATCGAAAATTGCCGCATTTTTCATTTTGGATCCCTTTCGTTGACAGATGAACCAGCCGCTTCAGCGACAAAGGCTGCAGTTAGATATGCAAAAGAATTAGGAAAGTGGATTTCTTTTGACCCTAATTTAAGAAAACCATTGTGGGCCGATTTGGAGCAGGCAAAGACAGCCATCTGGTATGGAATACGAGAGTGCGACATTCTGAAGATTGCTGACGATGAAATAAAATGGCTCACTGGGACAAATGATTACGATCAGGGCGTAAAGATAATAAGGGAACATTCCAAGGCAAAACTGATTAATGTGACATTAGGTAAAAACGGAAGCATTTCGTATTATTCTAATGAAAAAATCTTTGGGCAGCCGTTTCTTAGCAAAGATACTGTTGATACTACAGGGGCGGGGGATACGTTTTGTGCCAGCGTTCTTGGTTTTATATTGGAGCATGGGTTAGATAATTTGAAAAAGGATCAATTGAAGCAAATGCTGTTGTTTGCAAATGCTGCCGCATCTATTGTTACAACCCGGAAAGGTGCAATTTGTTCTATGCCAAATAAAGAAGAAGTTTGCTCCCTTATTTTTAATCGTATTTGAATGGTGAATCATTAAGTTGGTAATGCGGATTGAAAAAGCGAATAAATGGAAGTGGTTGATGGATTTGCTTTCAGATGGAGTTTACCCCTTTGGATGGAAAAGGGGTGAAAACTCTATCGTCAATTTAACCGGATGTTGGTTATTGTGAATTATTTGCTTTGTAATTTTCTCCCCACTCCCACATTGCATCTAAAATGGGTTTGAGGCTGTAGCCAAGCTCTGTCAGTGTGTATTCTACATGGGGAGGAACTTCCGGGAAAACGGTACGGGTAACCAGACCGCTTTCTTCCATCTGACGAAGCTGCGTAGTCAGAACTTTCTGTGACACATGCCCGATGGATTTTTTTAATTCTCCGAAGCGTTTGGTTCCGGGCAATAAATCCCTCAGGATTAATACTTTCCACTTATCACTGATTAAGGTTAAAGTTGTCTCTACCGGACAATCTGGTAATGTTTTTGCCGGTTTACTGGCAATTTCTTTCGTGGTTTCCATATAATGAACTCCTTTCATAGTATCCTATAGGTAACTATACCACAATATTGTGCGTACTTCACAGAAAAAAGAAGGATTGCTACAATATAATCAACAAAGGCGAAAGCCTAAAAACAAAATAAAATAAATTTGGAGGTAGATCCCATGAAGAAAGTAATTGAATTTTTAAATGAGAACCCGGTTCAGTATCTGGCAACGGTAGGCCGTGACGGAAAGGCAAAATGTCGGCCGTTCATGTTCGCAGGGGAAATGGACGGTAAGCTGTGGTTCTGCACTAACAACACAAAGGATGTTTACAAGGATATGCTGGAGAATCCTGAAATTGAGATTTCTGTTTCCAGTCCGTCTTACGCGTGGATTCGCCTGCATGGCAAGGCGGTATTTGAAAACAACATGGCGGTAAAGGAAATGTGCATCGCAAACCCGATTGTCAAGGGACAGTATCAGACCGCGGATAACCCGATTTTTGAGGTTTTCTATCTGGAAAATCCGCATGGTGTAATCGCAGATTTTTCCGGTAATCCGCCTTATGAATTTTAAGAAAATGTTGATTGATTAAAGTAAAAGAGAAGTAATCTTCGGGGCAAGGTGTAATCCCTGACCGGCAGTAAAGTCTGCGAACCGCTGGTAAACGGCTGATGTGGTGAAATTCCACTACCGACGGTAAAAGTCCGGATGGAAGAAGATATGACAGGAGAAGCCCCGCAGAAAAAAGAACCTGCGGGGTTCTTCTCTTAATCCAAATCATATCTCAAAGAGGAGAATTATGAGTAAGACAATTTCATTATCAGTAAAAAAACAGAATACAACGCCGACAGTAAGAAAAGTCACTATGACGGCCATGCTTGCCGCAATATCGTATATTATGGCCTTTGCGGAATTTTCGGTTCCGCTTATGTCCGATTTCCTGCATTGCCGGGAGCGTAGTCATGGGGATTACGGCAGCGATTGCAAATTATTTTATTCTGCTTCCTATGTTTGAAGTGTTTATGCCAATAAATCAGCTCATTGAATCTTTCGGAATGTTTCTTCCGTTTATCAATATTCTGGATATATTTCTGAAAATCCTTGTAGGTCCGTCCAACGCGAAATTCTTTTGCTGTAAGGCTAATCTGGGTTATTTTTTTCGTGGTTTACATTATAATTGTACCATCGGTGTTGTTGCCCCGGTATACGGGCATGAAGTGCCGCCTATGGTTAAGGAATTTTTGGAAAAAGGCGCTTTTTTTCAGAGGTCACGGATACAGACCGTGCTGCACACCAACAGTTCCTTAACCGCATGAGCCGGATGCCCGCAGATGCATGGCAGCATCTTCTTCGGATAACGGAAGGTTGTGTTGGCTGCGGTATCTGTGAAAGGGTATGCCCTTCTTTCTCCATTCATATGGCAGATGGAAAAGTAGTGCATATTTCGGGAAATTGCCAGACCTGCCTGGCCTGTGCACATGCCTGTCCGCAGAAGGCAATTCGGCTTACGATTCCGGAGGTAAATCCGGCTGCCCGTTATCGTAATGAGCATATTTCCCTTGGTGAGATTATGGAAGCAAATTGCCAGTTGTCACAGGAAAGTGAGGTAGTGAAATGAACGATGAAGTGAAAAAGAAAAGAGAACCTTCTATTTATTTGATGACGTAGAAAGTACTCTGCAAAATACTGACCCGGAATGTGTAGATATTGTAGCAAATTTTTCTCAGATGGTATAAAAATATTCCCAAAGGAAAGTATTCTGGCTTTCGGAACATGATGCGGATCATCAATCTTTTAACGCTGCTCTGTATGTTAACAGCCATGGGAACAGGAATCTATCTGTCCCAGAGCGTTTTTGCACCCTTGTTGGGAATGAGAGAGGCATATGTAATCCGGCCATGGCAGGTGGCTGCGGGTGCATGGGGAATGATCCTGGTATCTTTTCATGGAGGCATGCATATCCGAATTTCCGGGAAGAAAAAGCCTTTTATTTCTTACTTTAGTGATGTCTTTTGGCTTCGTGCTGGCCGCCTGTGGCAACAGCAATTCTTCCGCAGAAACATCTTCTGCGGCGGATGAAACTGTAAGTGAGGAACCTGCAGAAGAACAGGAGACAACAGATACAAATGGTGAAAATGTTTTGATTGCATATTTCTCCTATACAGGAAATACGGAGGAAGTAGCGCAGATGATTGCGGAATATACCGGTGGAGATCTGGCGGAGATTCAGCGGGCTGAGGAATATGGGGATTTACAGGAAGAAGCGGAAACTGAAATTCTGGATGGCGTACACCCGGAGATTACTGTATCCGTGGATAATGTCGAGGAATATGACACGATCTTCGTGGGATATCCCATCTGGCTTGCGTACCATAAATTGATACAATGCACCCTTTGAGCGTTTGAGGGTGCATTTTTAACGATTACCCATACTCAAAAAACGATAGGGTGCATTTGCCTCGGATTTATGGTATTCTATGGTAAAACACAGAGATAAAATATGATTTTCAGGAAAGGTGAGGTATTGATTATGAGCAAAGTATTAGTAGCGTATTTCAGTGCCAGTGGCGTAACAGCGAAACTGGCAGAACGGCTTGCAAAAGCAATCGGAGCAGATTTACATGAGATTCAGCCGGAGGTTCCATACACGGACGCTGATCTGGACTGGATGAATAAAAAGAGCCGCAGCAGTGTGGAAATGAATGATAAGTCATTCCGGCCCACTGTTGCAAATAAAGTGGAAAACATGGAGATGTATTCCTTGATTTTCACAGCCTTCCCTATCTGGTGGTACGTCGCCCCGACTATTGTGAACACGTTTCTGGAGCAATACGATCTGACTGGAAAGACGATTATTCCTCTGGCAACTTCAGGTAGCAGCGGTATGGGGAACACAAACAAGGAACTGGCGGTTTCTTATCCGGGAGCAGAATTAAAGGAAGGAAAGCGATTCCCTGCGGACGCAAGTGCGGAAGAACTGAAAGCATGGGCAGAAGGGTTCGGCATTTAAAGAAAAGACCGATAAACTTATCAATATAGACCCATAAAGTTATCTTCCATGACAACGAATAATAAGAAATCTATGGTAACATCCTACCCGTAGTGGTAAATTATTCTACAGGAAAGGGTGCGAATCATGGAAAACGAAATATATGAAAAAGACTATGGAGAAGAATTCCGGGAGCGAAGCGATAAGTCAGAGGGGAAGGATTTTCTGGACACGTTGATGGAGGTTGGGTTCTTTCAGAAGTACCAAGAAGAAATGAATAAAATACCAAAGCGTGTGGTTCCAAAGGAAAAAGCAGATTATGAATATCTGCTTGGGGAGTGTGATGCTTATGTCCGGCAGTTCGGAGGAAGAATCCGGGGCGAGGTGGATTATCAGAAATGGCAGACGACCATTGATCTGTACCTGGAGCATTTTGAGTTCTGTGACCGGGAGGCGTTGACGCTGTTAAAGGAAATCGCAGAGCGGGCGGAGAACGTGACGTTTTCTATTAAGGATGGGCTGCTCCGGATGTCGGTGTTCATTGGGTATTTTGATGAGGTGTATTAAAATAAAGGCTGCTGGCACATGGGAAAGCTTCATGTATCAGCAGTCTGCTTAAAGAGCGTTTTGCAAAATGACGGGGATAGCTGTTATTCTTTGTTGGCGGGGTCGAATTTGTATCCATATCCAACTACAGTTTTAATGAAATTCAACCCATCTTCGTATGCTGCAGTTTTCTTCCTCACTTGAAAAACTGTGTTTTCCACAGCATGGAAGTGGTCGTTTGCTGCTTCGTGCCAGACCGATTCATAAATCTGTTCCTTTGTGAAGATAATGTCAGGGCTGGAATAGAGCAGATATAAAACATCAAATTCTTTTGGAGATAAGTATAAAGCGTGGTTGTCAATTTTCACCTCATGTTTTTGAGCGTTCATATAAAGCCGTGAGCTGATCCGCCGGATGCCATAAAACTCTTGCACAGCAATACAGTCCAGACGGATTTGTTCCAGTAGCAGGGTAAGATTGTCAAATTTCTGCGGAGTGCGCAGCCTTTTCATAAGTTGAATCTCCATCTCCAATCCATAGATATCCTTATTGAAATTCAGGAGATGGGTTTCCACAGATATTTTTTTATCATTGCTGATGGTAGGCTGGGGACCAATGTGCGTAATGCCGTAGTAGGTTTTATTTTCCAAAGTGGCTGTGGCAATATAAACGCCTTCGGGAGGAAGGGCTTTTTTGTCTGCGATTTTTAGATTTGCAGTCGGCATTCCAATTAGTTTTCCAATTCCACGTCCGTGTATGATGGTTCCTGCTGTTACAAAAACGGGGACAGGGCTGTTTGATTTTTCCATAGACTTTGACCTCATATGATTTCATTCATGGACAGAATGAATAATGTACAGGTGACAATAACGAGCATTGAAAAAAGGAATAATCCAAGATGTCTCTTGCCAGAGGCATTGACGGGGGTGGCAAGGTATCCTGCTTTTCTCAGCGCTGTTATCACTGGTTTATATAGCAGAAACGTGAATCCAGAATTCAGTCCTGCCTTTAAGAGATTATATGGAAGAAATGCCGGGAGCAGCAGTCTGGCAACGGCTTCTCTGGGGTATCCCATATAAAACGGAGTGATGAGGTAATTCCACAGCAGCATGACAACAACCATTGTAAGGCTGCCAACGAACAATCCGGTAACAGCGCCTGCTAACGTATGCTTCTTTTTATAAATCAAAGAGGTGGTGCAGGCAAAGGAGCAGGTGGATAAGATATTCATTAAGCACCCTAATATGCCGGTTTCACTTATGGTTAACATTTCAATCAGAGATACAATGACGGACACAAAGCAAGAGGTCATCGGTCCCCAGATCAGACCTCCTAATGTGATGATGACATCTTTGGGATCGTACTTCAGAAAAAGCACGACGGGTATCCGACAGGCAGCAACGGCTATGTAGGCGATGGCGCACAGCATGGCAGTTGAGGTAAGCATTTTTGTTCTTGTATTCATTCAGATTTTCTCCTTGAAAAAAATTAACACCTTAAAGAATGTCTTTCAGGTGTTAAGGAATATTTACAGAATATCAAGAAACATATATTCTGTGATATGCACGATCTTCTTCTATCCAGGCTATACTGTTGGTTTTGGAATTGCACCAAATCATGCACATATGTGCTTGCGGACTGTACCGCCAATCGGGAATTCTTGCCCATTGGATATCTTTTATCCAATAAGAGTCACCCTGCCCTGAAGACTTCTTATTCAGCTGTCGGAATCAATCATACCTCTTAAAATGCTGTAAGGCAATAGAAGAAGGGGATTTCGGAAGTATTTCGGAAGTATCAGAAGATGGAGTGGATATAGGAAAAAGATACTTCCATGGCGGATTCTTTTTAAGGGATTATTACTATCGCAGTAAAGGTATACTGCCTGTGAGCTCATTGACCTTTTTCTTAGGACCGCAGATATCAAGACCAGAGTATTGCAGGGTGCTTTCTGGTACGTTCCCCATCTTAGAAATAAATTCATCATAGGTTTTACAGCCCTGTGCCAGATCGGAAAAATCAACTACGGTCAAATCCTGAAAGTCGGGTTGATAGAGCTTCTCACGGATTGCTTTGATGATTTCCGGTGAACCTTTCAAAATTGGCACGGGGAACTCAATGATGCCGAGATGCTCGTTTCCACTCTGGTCTGTGACATTTGCACCGACCACCTCCGGCATCTCTTTTCCCAGGGTGATTCCCATGATAGCCGCTGTATTTGCGATAATACCAAGCGGCAGATTCTCGTCAATGATCATGACGCATTTTTCATTCTGTAAATCCATTTCAGATTTCCTCTTTGTTTTCACTTTTATGCAAATAATAGCGAAAAGATTTTACAATATAATCACAACTGCCTGTCCCGTATTTGGTGTCGGTTACTGTTTTTAGATAATCATTGGAATAGAGTTCGATAATCATTTTGCAATAGCTGTCCTCTGTACCAATTAATTGAGCTGTTGAGGAATTTCCATAAGCATGAGCAATAATATCTTTCACTAGATTCTGTACGTTGTCCGTAGCAACATTTTCCCCTTTATGGCGGGCTAATTCAAGGAATCTGTCCTCTGCTCTCATTTCTTCTGGTATTTGTGCATACCAGTTTTCCATGATATCAGAGAAATGTTCTAAGTTATGCTTCATGGCTTCCGTATATTTTTCTATACTTCCAAATTGTTTAATAGCAAGTTTCGCTACCTCGGATTCATCATCTTTGATTTTCTGAATGAACATATCAAAATTTTCAACACTTCCCCAGTGCTTGATAACTTCCTCTGTCTGATTGGACTTAAAATCCTCCAAAGTATGGATATAATCGGATAAATCAAATTCTTTAAAACTCATACATTGCTCTCCTTTCTCTAAGCGGCTAAGAAGCTGTATGAGCCTGTCTGTCCGATTGCGCTTTAGGAGAAGCAACTCTTTTTGCTTTTTGAAAGCGGCAATCCTGTCGAAGTCGGGTTTTTCAATAATTTCCCGAATATCCTTTAGTTTAAAGTCTAATTCCCTGAAAAACAGGATTTGCTGCAGCTTTTGCAATGCTTCATCATCATATAAGCGATAGCCGGACTGTGTTAGTTCACTTGGTTTTAACAGTCCGATTTCATCATAGTATTGCAGCGTGCGTATACTAATACCTGTTAATTCTGCGACTTGGCTTATGGTTCTCATACTTACCAGCTCCTTTGATTTGTGGAGAAGCAAGATAGAGATTGCCGGCATGTATCTATTCTGCTTCCATGAGAATAGAATACAGTATCACGTTACGTTGGAGTCAATAGTTTTTTGCTATTTTTGTTCTTGCTATTTTTCTGTATATATTTTTACTGCTTTATTTGTGTAATAAAACGGAAAATGCGGTTGTACCTTTTCGCAAAAGAGGAAATATGGGCTGATAGTGAACATCTGGAAATAGATGGGCTATCGGCTCCTTTTTATATTCGTGAGGATGGAGTTGAGATAAAACGCTTTCAGAGGTAAGATAAATTCAGCAAAATTTATTATCATCGTGAGGTTTTGGTGACATTTGGTTGATACTATAAAAGAAAAAGGATGTGGTTTTATGCGAATATTAGTGGTCGAAGATGATCGGCTTTTAAATAGTACGCTCTGTTACAATTTGACTACGGCTGGCTATCTGGTGGAAGCAGCTTTGACAAAAGCGAATGCAATTGGACAGACTGAAAAACAGAATTATGAATTGATTGTATTGGATGTCAATTTGCCAGATGGAAATGGATTTGATTTTTGCAGGGAAATTAAAGAGCGCCGTCCCGATACGGCGGTCATTTTCCTAACCGCAAACGATATGGAAAGCGATATGCTCAAAGGTTTTGAATTGGGCGCGGATGATTATGTCACAAAACCGTTTCCAATCAGCGTATTTCAAAAGAAAGTATCTGCATTACTGTCCCGCATTACAAGACAATCTGGCGGTGACTTTTATGACGATGGAAACCTGCTTATCAATTTTTCAGAATTGACAGCAGCACTTGCAGGTCAGGTGGTCACATTCACACCATTGGAGTATCGTCTGTTAAAATTGCTGACAAGTAACTCAAAGCAAGTGCTGACTCGTGGACAGCTTTTAGAAAAATTGTGGGATGCGGAGGAGAACTATGTGGATGAACACGCCCTTACCTCTGCAATCAGCCGGATCAGAGGAAAAATTGAGGTCAACGGATACCAATATATAAAAACAGTCTATGGCATGGGATATATGTGGATTGGAGGGCTGAAAAAATGAATACGCAAAAACTCTCAGTCAATAGAGCCTGTGTTGCGATAGTGGCTTTTCTTATATCGCTCTCGGCAGTACAGTTTTGTATCCTTTATTTGCTGATCGATAGCCGAATGCTAATACTATGTGGTCTGCTTTATATTGTGCTTGTTCTGCTTAGTGTTTTCGTGTTTATTTCAATTATACGCCGGAAACTTGTTCTGTTCTCTGATACATTTTGTGAATTACTGGATAATATGATGACCGGTGAAATGGAGCCGTTGCAGGCCACAGAGGAAGAAAGTCTGTTTTATAAAATCAACCATCGTCTGGTGCGGCTTTATGAAGTTATGATGGAAAACAGAAACAGTGTCGCAAAGGAGAGAGCTGATCTGCAGGAGTTGATTTCAGACATTTCCCACCAAGTAAAAACTCCAATCACAAATTTAAAAATGGTAAATGCCATATTACTTGAACAGTCCATGCCAGAAGAAAGATATAAAAGATTTTTAAGGGATAGCGGGGTTCAGCTTGATAAACTGGATTTTCTTATGCAGGCTATGATTAAGACATCCCGCCTGGAAACTGGTGTTATTTCATTGGAAAAGAAAGCGCAGCCGATTTATGACACACTGGCGGCGGCATTAGGCGGGATTTTGCTGAATGCAGAAAAGAAAAATATCCATATCAGCGTTGAGTGTCCGGAAGATCTGAAAGTTTCCCATGATAGAAAATGGACAAGTGAAGCACTGTTCAATATTCTGGATAATGCGGTCAAGTACACACCAGATGACGGTAATATTTATATAACTGTTGCAAGTTGGGAGTTTTACTTGAAGATTGATATTGCTGACACGGGAAAAGGCATTCCAGAAAAGCTGCATGGTACGATTTTCAAAAGGTTTTACCGTGAGGATGAAGTACACGATATAGAAGGAATTGGTATCGGTCTGTATCTAGCACGTGAGATCATCGCCATGCAGGGCGGATATATCAAGGTGGCATCAGAGGTAGGCAAAGGCTCTACATTTTCAATTTTTCTCCCGCATAAATGAAATGTCACGAGATTGTGACATTTCAAGGGGGATAATCAGATGGTTGGTGACATTTCTGTGAGGATTGGTTGTTACAATGGGCCTATTAAACGAAAGGATGGTATTCATATGAATATTTTAGAAACGGCTAATCTTAAAAAATATTATGGCACCGAGCCGAATATCACAAAGGCATTGGATGGTGTAACGCTTTCAATCGAACAGGGGGAATTTGTTGCGATTGTGGGAACCTCCGGTAGCGGCAAGTCTACATTGCTCAATATGATGGGCGGCCTGGATGTACCGACTTCCGGCAGCGTTAAGGTAAAAGGAAAAGAATTGTCTCATATGAAAGATGAGCAGCTTACCATCTTCCGCAGAAGGAACATTGGTTTCGTGTTTCAGAATTATAATCTTGTCCCCATATTGAATGTATATGAAAATATTGTTCTTCCGGTTGAACTGGATGGCGATACGGTAGACAAAGTTTTTCTGAATGAGGTTGTGCGAATGTTGGCATTAAGTGATAAGCTGGATAATATGCCTAATAGTTTGTCTGGTGGCCAGCAGCAGCGTGTCGCTATTGCCCGCGCTCTCGTGTCGAAACCAGCCATTGTTCTCGCTGACGAGCCTACGGGAAATCTCGACAGCCGGACAAGTGGGGATGTTTTGGGGCTTTTGAAAGCCACCAGCAATAAATTTAATCAGACACTTGTGATGATTACGCATAATAATGAAATTGCCCAGCTTGCGGATCGCATTATCCGTATTGAGGATGGCAGGATTTTAGAGTGACAGGGGGTGTAAACCGTGAATGACCTTTTATTTGGTAATAACAATCAGGCGGTAATCAGAAAGCTGGCGGATAGAAGTATTAAGTCAGATAAAAGGAGCAGGGCATTTCTTCTCCTTACAATTGCACTCGCTGTTTGCATGGTTTTTTCTATCTTTTTAGTTTCTACTGGAACGCAGGAGGAATATAAAAATATGCAGCGGGGTAAAGCTCAGATTGGTATTTTAGGAATTACGGATGAACAATTAGCTTTACTACGTCAAAATGAAAATGTTTCATGGGTTGGAGAATACTCTGCGATTGGACTGTTTTATGAGGAAGGCAAGACGATCACTGTTGCCTATGGAAATGAAGAATATTTTCTTCAACAGGAGAAAATAACATTTCAAGGAAATATACCTCAGAGTAAAAATGAAATTATGCTACCTCAGAATTATTTGGATTTTCTTGGCGAAGCATATAAACCTGGTGACACGATTTTGCTAGATTTAACTGGAACAGGACATGAAGCATATTATACGCTTTCAGCTATATTGGATGAGGACAAAGAGAGCAACGGTTACTTTGTCTATGTGAGCAAAGAACTGGCACATGACCTGGCAGGAGATACTTTTCAGGTTACAGGATATACGAGGCTTAACACGGATGCAATTGATTCAGCGTCTATTCTTGATTTTTCTAATAGGGCAATAAAGGATACGGGTATTGAAGAAGGGCAGGTAAACCTAACGGAGTATTTTGCTGTTATGTCTGGTGCGATAAAATCGGGGATGCCTATTCCAGTGCCGTTGCTGGCTGCATTAACTGCTGTATTGGCTGCAACAATTGTTTATGGCGTTTTTTATAGCAAGATTACAAAAAATGTTCAAATGCTTGGACAACTTCGGACAATTGGAATGACAAAGCGCCAGATAAAAAGAATGGCAGGAAAGGAAGGACGCAAATATGCAATAAGGGGTATTCCTTTGGGGCTGCTGTGTGGTGTGTTGATTGGATTTATCGGATGTCCAGATGGATTCCGGTTGAAAACAGCAATCTTTTATGCCGCCGTGATTAGCGTAATGGCTTTTATAACAGTAAATATTGCTATATTTAAACCTGTCCGTGTTGCAATGAATATCTCTCCAGTAGAGGGAAGTAAATATATTATGTATGCAGGGAAAAAGAAACGGAGCCGTAAACTACACAGAAAACTTACACCATTCAATTTGGCAAAGATAAACATTCAGAGAAATAAGCAAAAAGCTGTTCTTACGATTCTAATGCTCGGATTGAGTGGGGCGATTTTATTAGTTACTGCTACTGTTGCGGGTTCTATTGATCCGGAGAAGCAGGCAAAGTTCAAATACTATCCTATCGGTGAAATTCAGATACAAGTAAAAAATACTATAGGAAGTTCTTTTGATAAAGAAGCAGAACCATATGGAAGTTCAAAATTGCAGCTAGAAGGAAATCCACTGGCGGAACAAGCGTTGATGCAGGAGTTGATAAAGATAGATGGAGTAGAAAAAATCACTTCCTCCGATTGCGTTTATATGACGATCACATTTCCAGGCGGAAACGGCTCCATCACAAGCATTTCAAATTTCTTTCCGACACTAAATAAGGAACAGATAGAAGAAAAACAGTTTGTTTTGTCTTCTGGAACTGTGAATTACAATGATATGGTCGCACAGAATGGAATACTGGTTGCAGAGGATATTGCTAAAGTGGGGGATACACTAAAAATAGAAGGCAGGGCCTCAGATGGTAGCACGTATGCGGTGGAAGCTGTTGTTGTCGGCACATACAATAGAGCTAGTCTGATGGAAAGCAGCCCAGTAATTCCTGGCAGTCCTTATTTTATTATGGCATATGATACTGCTAAAAAATTGACTGGTATTATAGACCAAACAGGCGTACTAACACTTGAAGTATCGGATGAACATTTGGAAGATGTCTTGTCCGCAGTTCAGAAAATTGCGGATGAAAATGGAAAAATTGAAGTGAACACAATCAAACAGACAATATCAAGTATTCAAAAGTATTACGATCCATCCATAAAAACCTTTTATATGATTTCAGCAATTTTGTTCGTTTTTGGAGCAATAAGCCTTATGAATATGCTGATGGTGGACTTTCAGAATAGAAAGCGTGAGTTTGGGTTGTTTGAGGCTGTGGGGACAACACAAAATCAACTTAAAGGAATGCTGAATAGAGAGATTGGTATTTATCTTTCCGGTTCACTGATAATTTCCCTTTTGGGAGGCAGTGTTTTAAGTGTCATTGTATGCGGACAACTGGATGCTGTAAATCATTGCATTACTCTAAAACTTCCGTGGATATTTCTGTTGTTACTGATTGCTGTACTGATGGTAATATATTTTGTTTTTTCAATGTATGCAAAATCGGAGTTGAAGAAAACGAGTATTCTTTCTGCTATACGAGATGAGTAAATGTTAAGCCACCGAGTTTTGACTCAAACTGAATCATAGGGGGTGATAACTAATAGGAAAAATCCTCATACTAGCATTTTCGGATTCGGAAGAACCCATCATGGATAAAATCCTCACTGCAGTGGAAGGCGAGCCGACAATGGAACATATCTCAAATCCTTATAATCCATCTGTCCTCACTTTCCCCAACCTGGAAATCCGCATCAACGAACAGATTATCTACCACGATAACCACCCCGTCCCTCTCACCCACCATGAGTTCTTCACACTGCTTTACCTAGCCCAACATCCATCTTGGGTTCTTAGCAAAGAGCAGATCTACGAAGCGGTCTGGAAAGAGAACCCGGAGCATTGCGGGGCGGCGGTGGCGAATGTGGTGTATTCCCTTAGACGAAAGATCGGGGACGCGTACATAGAAACAGTGGTTGGGAGTGGGTATAAGTTTCAGATTGTGTGATTGTGAGCCGATAGCAGGCATTTGGAAACAGATGCGACTATCGGCTCTAGTGTTGTGTTAATGATTAGAGAGTTGAGATAACCAGCTTTTAGAGGTAAAATAAAAGAACCAGAATGTTTGCTTGAGATAAATCAAGTCGAATGGAAGAAAAGCTATTAAGGGGGAAATACCCTTCGGGTATACCAGTGTGCGTTGAAAATACACGCAATAAGGAGAAAATCAATGACCACCATATATTATGTTGAGGATGATCGGGATATTGCGGAGAATGTAAAAACATATCTGCAAATCCGGCAGATGGAAGTACATTTATTTTATAGTATCGCTGATGCGAAACAAGCATTGCTGAGAAAATGTCCAGACCTCCTTTTGTTGGATCGGAATATGCCGGATGGAAATGGGGATGAATTGTGTAAATGGATTCGCCGCTTATGGGGAAATCAGCTTCCGATTCTTTATTTAACGGTTCGGGGGGAAACAGCAGATATTGTTCAGGGATTTCAGGATGGAGCGGATGATTATGTGGTAAAACCGTTTGAGTTGGAAGTGTTGTATTCCCGTATTCTGGCATTGCTGCGCCGGAGTGGGCAAACAAAGGAAACCCGGCTTTTCTGCGATCATCTTTCGCTTGACACAGATAAAATGTCTGTTTTTTGGGAACAGGAAGAAATTCTGTTGAGTCAGCCGGAATATCAGTTGCTCCTTCTGCTGATGAAGAACAAAGGGAAAACGGTAACCAGAAGACAGCTATTGGAACAGGTGTGGGACAGTAACGGAAATTATGTGAATGACAATACATTGACCGTGACAATGAAGCGCCTGCGGGAGAAATTACACAATCCAACCTGCCTGAAAACCATACGCAGTTTTGGGTATCGACTGGAGGAGAGCATATGACAGAGATAAGGAAACAAAGACTAACGGTTTTGATTCCGGTGCTGGTGTGCGTTGTCAGTATCATTGGTATAACAGTTTTCTGGCAGTATGAATACCGGCAGACTGCCTTTGAGCATGTGTCCCAATTTTGTGAGATTATCATAGAAAACCATCCGGAAGGAGAGGAGCAGGTGCTTTCTGCGTTGAAACAATATCATACGCTGGCAGAGCAGGAAGTGAAAGGAAATCAGTTCCTGAAGCAGTATGGATATCGAAATAATGAATTCTGCGAAGGTGTTCCGTGGAACTTTTTCATTCCTTCTGTAATTTTAATATTTCTGGTGATCTGTGGATTTCTGCTTACTGTATGGCGTATGAATAAACGTAATCGAATGAGAATAGAGGAACTGACGAGTTATTTGGAGCAGGTCAATGTTGGTGCTGCCGGAACAGTCATACAGGTGAAAGAAGATGAATTTTCCCATCTCCAGGATGAAATATATAAGACAGTTACATCTCTGTATCAGACAAGGGAGGCAGCGGTGCAGGCAAAAGTGAATTTTGCAGATAATCTGGCAAATATAGCCCATCAATTAAAGACACCGATTACTTCCGCCTTTCTTTCTTTGCAGCTTATGAAGAATACAACACCGAATATTTATGGAGAACAGATCGAGAGACAGTTGGATCGGTTGAACAGATTAGAAGAATCATTGTTGACGCTTTCTAAGATTGACGCTGGGACTTTACATATGGAATTTTCACAGGTGGACATCTATACTGCTTTGAACCTTGCAGCGGAGAACCTGAATGATCTACTGTTGAAAGAGAATGTTTCTGTGGATATTCCAGATCATGGGTGCATTGAAATCTATGGAGACATGGAGTGGATAATGGAAGCCCTTATGAATCTGATGAAAAATTGCATGGAGCATTCTAAGCATGGAGGAACGATACATTGTGATTATTCCAGCAATCCGCTTTATGCGGAGATCTTGATATGGGATGATGGAGAGGGTTTTCAGGCAGAAGATATACCACACCTTTTTGAGCGGTTTTATCGGGGGAAAGGTGCTGCCGGAAATGGAATAGGGATCGGATTGTCCCTGGCGCATTCTATTTTTGAGCTGCAAAACGGCAATATCACTGCCCGGAATCTGCCAGAAGGCGGAGCGTGTTTTGAAATAAGGGTGTACAGTCACTGAGATGTCACTTTCCTTTGTTATAATATGACTTGTAAGGAGGATGCTCTGCATACAGAAGTATGCTGTGCAAGTCAACGAGGAAAATGCAAAGCATTTTTTTTGAGTGGCAGTGAATGCCAGCCTATAACAAGAAGGAGAGGACGTCATGGAAATATTAAAATGCGAAGGGGTCCGAAAAGTATATGGTTCGGGCAATAATCAGGTTACGGCTTTAGACAGGATTGATTTGTCTGTGGAGAAAGGAGAGTTTGTTGCTATTGTAGGCGCATCTGGTTCAGGAAAATCTACGCTTTTGCATATTCTTGGAAGTGTGGATCAGCCGACAGAAGGAAAAGTTGTAGTGGAAGGAACAGATATTTCTACCATGAACCGGACACAGTCGGCTATTTTCCGGAGAAGGAAAGTGGGGCTGGTCTATCAGTTTTATAATCTGATTCCTACGCTTACCGTTCGGAAGAATATCCTCATGCCGCTTTCTCTGGACAAAAGGAAACCGAACCAGGAGTATTTCGAGCAGGTCATAAACACATTGGGCATTGCTGATAAGCTGGACTTTCTTCCAAACCAGCTATCCGGCGGACAACAGCAGCGGGCAGCCATAGCAAGGTCTTTGATCTACCGGCCAGCTCTTTTACTCGCTGATGAGCCGACTGGGAATCTGGATCAGAAAAACTCAAAGGAAATCATTGATATGCTGAAATTGTCTAACCGCAATTTGAACCAGACAATTCTGCTGATTACTCATGATGAAAAGATCGCGCTGGAAGCAGACCGTATTGTAACAATAGAGGACGGGCGCATTATCAGTGATCAGAAACGGGGGTAAGCAAAATGTGGAAAGATTACTCGGCAAGTTTTATTAAACAGAACCGCGCTTCCAGTATATCTATCATGGTTGCTGCATTCATCTCGGCGCTGTTTTTGTCTTTACTGTGCAGCCTTTTTTTCAATTTCTGGAACTATGATGTGGAACAGATTGTTTTAGAAGAAGGCGGCTGGCAGGGGCGTATCACAGGTAAGATTGATGAAGATGATCTGGCCATGATACAGAATTTTGCAAACGTGGAGAGCGCATCAGTCAATGAAGAACTATCGGAAGAACCGGAAATAGTGGTAGATGTGTATTTTCAAAATACCAGAACCATTTACCGGGATATGCCGCTCATCACAAAGAAACTCGGGTTAGATGCAAATGCGGCATCCTATCATGAACTGCTGCTATCCAGATATCTGATCCACGATCCGCAGGATGCAGAACCACCGCTTCTGATGGCATTTTATCTGATGATACTGATGATCATGTCTCTGGCATTGATTCTGATTATCCACAATTCTTTTGCGGTGACCATGAATGCGAGGATTCATCAGTTTGGGATTTTTTCCAGTATTGGGGCTACACCGGGACAGATCCGCACCTGTCTGATGCAGGAGGCAGCAGCACTTTGTGCAGTGCCGATACTGGTTGGGAGCATCATTGGGATTGCTCTTAGCTTTGGAGTGATTCAAGCAATTAATTTATTGGCGGCAGATGTGGTCGGACGGCATGAAGCAGTTTTCAAGTACCATCCTCTGATATTTGTGATTACCATTCTGGTATCCGTACTGACTGTATTTATTTCTGCATGGCTGCCAGCGAAGAAGTTAAGCGGACTGACGCCGCTTGAGGCGATACGAAATACAGGTGAACTGCGGCTGAAAAAGAAAAAACATTCCCGTATCCTCTCCTTGCTGTTTGGAGTGGAAGGTGAACTGGCCGGTAATGCATTGAAAGCACAGAAGAAAGCACTTCGCACATCCACACTGTCTTTGACCCTTTCATTCCTGGGATTTACCGTTATGCTGTGCTTTTTTACCCTTTCTGGTATCAGCACAAACCATACCTATTTTGAAAGATATCAGGACGCGTGGGATGTGATGGTAACAGTGAAAGACACAGGAATAGAGAATATAGAGCAGGCGGAAGAAATCAACGAATTACAGGGAGTAAAGAGCAGCATTGTGTATCAGAAAGCTGAGGCAGTATGCTTCATTCCAGAAACGTATATCAGTGAGGAAGTGAATACACTGGGCGGTCTGGGAGCAGTGGCAGGCAGTTCCGTAACTGTGGGAGATGGTTCCTATTTGGTAAAGGCTCCTATTGTGATTATGGATGATGCAGGTTTTAAAGCGTATTGTGAGCAGATTGGCATAACGTCAGAAGGTGCCGGAAGTGTTGTACTGAACCGTATCTGGGACAGTGTAAACAGCAATTTCCGATACAAAGAATATGTTCCCTTTATCAAAGAGGAGCAGAGTACAATCGTCTTACAGAACGCCGGGCAGGGAGAAAATTCAGTAGAACTTCCAGTGCTTGGGTTTACACAGGAAAGTCCGGTTTTAAGGGAAGAGTATGCGAACTATACGCTGGTGCAGTTCATTCCCCTGTCTATGTGGAAAAAAATCGCCGGACAGATTGGAAATCCAGAGGCAGATACCTACATCCGGGTACTTGCCGAGGACGGAATAACGCTTACGGAATTAAATGCATTAGAGAAAGATATCGTACAGGTTATCGGCCGTGAATTTACGGTAGAAAGTGAAAACCGTATCCAGGAAAAAGTATCAGACGAGAATATGCAGAAAGGCGCCATGCTGATTTTGGGAGCGTTCTGTGCTTTGCTTGCTGTCATTGGAATTGCAAATGTATTCTCTAATACATTGGGGTTTCTGCGTCAGAGAAAGAGGGAATTTGCACAGTATATGTCCGTTGGTATGACGCCAGAAAGTATGCGGAAAATGTTCTGCATTGAAGCATTGGTTATTGCCGGCCGTCCATTACTGATTACTTTGCCGCTCACAGTATTGTCTGTTGGTTTTATGATAACTGCAAGCTATCTGAATCCGATGGAATTTTTGGTGAAGGTTCCGATTGTGCCGATTGTAATATTTATTCTGGCTATTTTCGGATTTGTTGCCCTGGCTTATTATATTGGCGGAAAACGGATGATGAATTGCAGCATGGTAGATGCTTTAAGAAATGACAGTGTAGGATAATATGCTTTGGACAGGAAATGATGGAGTGATGGCATGGGAAAATAATGGTTGTAACTTTTTCTGATTCAGAAGAGCATATGATACAAAAGATTATGGATGTTTTAAGGGATGAGCCAGCAGTGGAACATTCCTTAGAACCATCTTATGCTTCAAATGTTCTTACTTTTTCTGGTTTGGTAGTTCACATGAAGGAGCAGACTGTTTACAAAAATGGAGAGGAGGTATCACTGACGCATCATGAGTTTTTCACATTGGCTTATCTGATTCAACATCCGGGATGGGTGTTTTCCAAAGAGCAAATTTATGAAGAAGTCTGGAAAGAGAACCCGGAGCATTGTGGGGCGGCTGTGGCAAATGTGATAAGCCAGATCAGAAGGAAGTTAGGAGAAGGATATATTAAGACGGTGATTGGCAGCGGCTATAAGTTCGAGCAGTAGAATAGAAAATCGAGAAATATGACTGTGGGAGCTAATTTAGAGAAAAATATGGGAGGGAATATTGCATGGGAAAAATATTTATTATACTTATGATTTGTTATATGGGTATTTTCCATATCTCCAGTGTTTCGCAAGTGCATTCTAATGAGACATCAAATGAAAGCGTTATAAGTGAATTTGAATCACTGCCTTTTCAGGTGGTAGTGGATAAAACCTCTTTGGAAACCGGGCAATCTGAAAAAGTGACCTGTTATGTTGTATCGGCAGTTGATGATTTTAGTTATAGTGTTTTCGCAGAAAATGGTAAAATTAGCAACAAACATTTATCATCTTTTGATTATTCTAAACCGGGGGAGGAACTTACAGATACGCTTAACGTTGAGTGTGTAGATAAAACGACAGGACAGGAATATTATTTCTCTATTACGTTGTTTTTTTCTGACCATACGTCAATAAATGAATTAGATGATTTGTATATAAATGATTAGTTTGATATCCATCCTGGGTTCTCTCACAATCCATGATCTACGAAGAAGTATGGAAAGCACCTCCAGAGCATTGCGGGGCGGCGGTGACGAATGTAATAAGCCAGATCAGGCGGAAGATCGGAGATGGGTATATAGAGACTGTAGTGGGGAGCGGGTATAAGTTTGTGGGATAAAGAGATCTCCCGAAACAGTACGAAGAGAAACTGTTCCGGGGGATTTTATCGTATATACTGAACTGCTTGGAAACAAAACCTTAGAACATTGCGGGGCAGCAGTGGCGAGCATAATGTGTTCGCTTAGAAGGAAGATCGGAGATGGGTACATAGAAACGGTGGTTGGGAGTGGGTATCGGTTTGTGGTGTAAAAGAACATCCCAGGGGAGCAATGTGAGCTGCTACCCTGGGATATTTTTATTAATTTTCCAATCTCGCTTTCACTGAACAAATCCATGTTTCGATTGCCTGGGCCAGTATTAACTGCTGCTGCAATACGGCCATCCCTGTTTCTGGTATTTCTGGAATATTCTCTTTGGCAAGGATATTCTCATCTAAGTATGATTTCAGAATTTTTACATTTTCTTCAATATTGGATAAACAGGACTTCTGTTTTTCTATTGGGAGGCTGTCCAGATTGACAATGACAGCATTAAAATCCAGAAAGATGCTGATTGGTTTACAGGAAATTTCCATCATAAGTTTTTCAAATTGCCGTTCTCCAGCTTCCGTTAAAGAATACACCGCCTTTTCAGGCATTTTTCCTTCCTTAACTGTTACACCTTTGATAAGACCCTTTTCTTCCAGTTGAATAACTTTTTTGTAAATAGAGGGGGTGCTGATTTTTACCCATCTTGATATATTGCGGTATTCAACTAATTTCTGTATATCGTAAGCGCTTAACGATTCTTTTTTTAACATTCCCAACACGATCAAATCTATTGTTGCCATAATTTCTCCCTTTATGAGTGCCTTTATACTACTGTAATTTATACTAATTTATTTCGTTGAGAGTGTCAAGCGAAAAAATCAACAGAGTACTATAAATTATAGTAATAATCCTGTTGACAGTTACTATAATTTATAGTAGTATAATTGCTGTGCGATTTTGCTATAAATTATAGCACAATAATTTATACTATCAGTATGAAAGGAGCATTTCAATGAAAGAACGTAACAACAAAATGGAACTCTTGGGGAGCGCACCTGTTCCCAAAGCACTTATGGCACTTGGTATTCCGATTATGATCGGTATGTTGATTAACGCCCTGTATAATTTGGTAGATGCCTACTTTGTAGGAGGACTGGGAGAAAGTCAAATGGGTGCGATTTCGATTGTGTTTCCACTGGGGCAAGTGGTTGTAGGATTAGGTCTGATGTGGTATAAAAAAAGTTGACACCCCATTCTCAAGGATTTGAGATATAATCTAGAGAATAAGGAGTGAACAAAATGGCAG
>NZ_JAOQJU010000025.1:0-48595 GCF_025567385.1 Dorea acetigenes | reverse complement strand
GCCAATCACTAACATATCTGCAATTTTCAAGGTTCATCTGAGCCTATTTTTTTAACTCAGTTTTTTCATAGATTACTTGACACTACCTTTTTCTATCGGATAAAGAATAACGCTATCTATCTTTTCTGGTTCAAAAAAAGTTACTTTAAGTATCATACGATAAGGAAATGTCTGGTCTTTACCATTCAAATAAAACACATTTTCCCCTTTTTTCAAAAACACGCCATTTGTCAACCATGTTTCTTTGTAGTTTTCTTCAGAAGTTTGAGACAAGTAGAAAGAAGATAAAGGCTCTAATGTAGTTTTAACACCATTCTTTTCTTTTAATTCGCAACAAAACAATGCCCCCTCTTTTCCATATGTATCATAAGTATATTGCAAAGAAACATCTGTATCTTCCTTTGATGTAATAGAAAGAAAAATAGATTTATTTTCTGGGAGAATATTATCTGGTTCAGTCATACTCTTTATTTCCATTTCAACAGTTCCATCTTCTGAAATTTCTAATTTTTGAGGGTTTTGCAAGTCTTTTTGGTTATAAATAACCTTATCACTTGCTGTGCTCTTCGTTTGTTTATTTTCGTCAGTACTGGAGCTTTCATTCTGGCAACCGGTAAAAGCCAATAATAAAACGAACATTGTCAGAAATACCGTCGATTTTTTGATTCTCATGATTTCACCTCCTGACTTACATGATAAAGCATAAAAATCACAAACCAGTCACAAAAAGAAAAAATCACAAAACTGTGATTTTTCTTAATCCCGATTTGGAAGATATATTATAAACTTGCTTCCTTGTCCAATTTGTGACTGTACTTCAATATATCCATTTTGTAGCGTGATGATTTCTCTAGCTAAATATAAGCCAATACCGATTCCCTCTTTATCATGTACCTCTGGTTCTCGATAGAACCGAGTAAAAATAGTCGCTTGTCGCTCTGGTGCAATGCCTTTTCCTGTATCCTCAATGCTGATTTTTGTAAAAAGTTCTTGCCTGCACACAACAACATGAATATTTCCGCCAACTTCTGTATATTTTACTGCATTATCTAAAATATTAAAAATTGCTTCTGCGGTCCATTTTTTATCATGTTTTAGCATTAGCTGTTCATCATACTGCACATCAATCTTAATGTTTTTCTTATCTGCCTTTATTACTACGTTACTGATCGCCATAGCGAGAGTATCGGCAAGAAGGACATTTTGTTTTTGGATTTTAATTGTTCCAGTTTCAAGCCGTGACATTTTTACCATGCTTTGCAGAAGAAAATCCAACTTATCTATCTGACCGTTCATTTTTCTCATGTATTCTTGATTTTTCTTAAAATCTGATTCATCCGTCATTATCTCTAAATAGAGTTTTATATTAGCAATCGGTGTTTTTGTTTGATGAGAAATATCAGACACTAGCTCTTTCAGTTTATCTTTTTCTTCTGAAATCTCTAAATTTTTATGAGTATACAGATGGGAAAGACGAACCAGTTTCTCATAATTTTTTTCCCACAAATCATCGTTTTCATAGGGAGTTGTTTTTAATTCTCCATTTTTTAACATATAGTTTATAGTATTATCCAGTTTCTCTGTATATTCATAAACATCATGTTTCAAACGAACATATTTCCAAAGTGCAAAAGTAGTGATAAACACTAACGAAAAAAATATTATAAAAATCATTACTTCCATATATAACCCATTCCATATACATTTGAAATATAAGAGTGTTCCTCGGTTTCAATCTTTTTACGCAATCTGTTGATATTTACTGCAAGAGTATGCTTGTCTGTAATTTGTACTCCCTCGTCCCATAAAGAATCTAATAAAACGGAATAGGTAAGTAGTTTCCCTTTATTCTCAATCAGTTTTTTTAAAATACGATATTCTGTGGGGGAAAGTAAACATTCATTTACTCCTTGTTGAACGATACCAAGTTCAAAATCTACTTTTAGAAAGCCATCATCATAAATATTCGCTTCTTGTGACTTTCTGGATAAGATTACATACACTTTTTTCAGCAAAATTCTCATAGAAAAGGGTTTTGTCACATAGTCGTCTGCTCCAAGTTCATATCCATTTAAAATATCAGTTTCCAAATCCTTAGCGGATAAAAATAAAATCAACGTATTACTTCTAGCTTTTAACCATTTACAAAATTGAAATCCATTACCGTCTGGTAAATTTATATCCAAAATTGCCATGTGAAAGGTATAACTATTTGCGTAGTTTTTTGCTTCTTCACAAGTTCTAGCTCCCATAACCCGATAACCATTTTTTTCCAAAGAACAACAGATAGTATTATTTAATTCTATATCATCTTCCAACACAAGAATTGTATGCAAATATATCACTCCTCGTACATATCATAATATCTTAATTGTAATAAAAATCATAAACAAAATCCATATATTTTTGTGGGTTGAGTTAAAATAAAGTTACTGTGATCAGCATATCTGAATACAGTAACTTTGTTTTTTTAGTAGCTTTGACCTTTTTCAATTAGTTTCAGCTTGTGATAAGTCCATATATTTTCCAATAAGGAATAGCACCATTGCACAAATCCACTACAATCAAAGAAAGTGTCGGAGTTACTGCCACCATACACATACTTCCAACCTTGATATTTCAACGCTTCATTCGTAATCGCCTGGGCTGTCGCATTATCAAAATGTGCCACGTTCAGATATTGAATTCTTTGTTGTTCAGCTCCTTGTCTATTTAGTAGCATGGATTCAATTGCATGTCAGGGACGCTCGGTACACTCTGAGCAACATGATTCCCATATTGACAAACACAAATAACAGGATCAAATTCACAGGTAGATACCCTCTGATTACATCTCCAAGCACTGCTATCCCTGAAAGGCTTCCAATCAAAAACATTTGTGAAATTTCGTTCCGCATTTTTTTGTATTGTTTTATTGTTTCCATAATTATAACCATTAAGATTCCCACTATGAAAAGCACAGCTACGATTGCCAGAATCCCGATAACCCATACTTCTCCACCTGCATATGCTATTTTCTGGTTAAATCCATTATCATAAGTTGGATATACCAGCCATTTACAAAATCGAACATACCACATGAATGGAGTCATGAAAAAATCTATGAAATCATGTTGAAAAGCACCATTCTGTAGAATTGCAAACAGAACTACCGTAATGTATCCCATTCCCCAGAAATACTCCATAGCCTTCATGTTTTCCGTTCTGTCCTTTACTTCTTTTTTCGCTTTACGAATTTCCAGCTCAGCACGTTTCTTTTCGTTACGGGCTTTGAATTCTGCCTGCTCCATCTTTTTCTCTGCTTCTTTCTGTTTCTTCTGTGCTTCATCTACCGCTTCAACAGATGATTTATTCACCTGTATCTGTAATTTAGAGTTCTGGTCCCGAACGTCTCTTATTTCTTCTTCGAGCTGCTCTTGCTCGCTCCTGCTCATTAATCCATTTCTGTTTCTCAGATCGTCGTTGCTCTGCTGAAGCGATTGATTCAGCTTCTGCTTTTCGGACAGTTCGGTTGTCAAACGATGAATTTCGTCGTTTAATTTCCGAATTTCGTCTTGCATTTCGTGATTCTCGAAGAATAGCTTCTGTTTTTCCATTTTCAGCTTGTGTGTCCTTTCCTGAAATTTCTGGATAAACTCGTTCATCTTCTGATTTCTCACCTGTAAATCGTCTCTCTCTTCCGTCACTAGCTCCAGTGATGCCGCCTGCTCCTTCGCAAGCTGCTTCCACTTGTCGGTAATATCCGGCAAGCTCTTCATCTGCTCCGTTTGTTCGTTCTGCTCCGGCTCGTACCCTTTCGTAATTTCTATCAAATTCATTCTCTAAGTCCTCCTTACTGATATCCAGATGGAATGTTTTTGACAGATTGCTGTCTCGCACCTTCTTTCCATCCTGGTTCTGAAAAGTAATGTGCTTTCGTTTCTCTGTCCAGTTTACGTTCCATCCAAACTGTTTCATTTTTTCTATAAACTTTTCTTTGCTGATACAATTTTCCATTGCCTTTAATACTGCCATTGCACAGTCCGCTACAAAACTGTCCTTTACCTGCTGACGGAACAGATTATATTTGTCTTTGCTCCATGCAATAACTTCCCCTTTTTCAATCTGGTTTCCATCAAAGTGCTTTCCTTTCTCGGCAACTGTCAGTCCACGTTCCCGGCACATCTGGTTGGTAAGCTGTTTCATACGTTCCAGATCCTTTTTGGTGTTATGCAGTTTTCTTCCATCTTCATAACTCACTGAATTAGTAACCAGATGGCAGTGGATATGATCTTTATCCTTATGCACAGCCACTAAGGTCTGGAATCCACTGAACCATTTTTCTGCAAACTCTTTTCCAAATTCAAATGCCTGCTCCTGAGTAATCTGCTCGTCCTTATGCCAGGAAATAATGTTGTGGGCATACATTCTCCCAGAATCTTTATCCCACACATTCTTTTCCTCTAAAAATGTTCTGTACACCAGATCATAATTGATCTCGTCATGACAATATGGACCTGTTACATAGGTAAATAATTCGTTGGTCTTGTCCTGTCGCAAAACATATTCGATACAATTTCTCATTGCTCCATGTGTATTTGTCCGCTTATTAATCGTCTTATTAATAGCCATATCTTTTCACTCTCCTTCCGGTACTTAAGAATATTTTTATTCAGGAAATACAGCGTACTGTCATTTGGAACTTCTCCATCTATATGCAGCTTTCTTGCAATCTGATTGATATTTGTAGTAGCTCCCCGGAGCTGACTGAGAATATCTGCAAACATCTGGTTCAATCTTTTTAGTTCTTCCACTTCCTCTGTAGAAGCTATCTTCAAATCTGCGATTGCTTTTATTACAACTTCCTGCTGTGTTCTTCCGGATTCCTTTACTTTGCTTTGAAGCAGCTCATATTCTGCTTTATTCATCCGTATGGTTACTGTATGATTTCGTTTTCTCATAGGCCTTTATTTCCTTTCTCTGCTTGATTTCTGCTCTATATTTACAACCACAGCGTTATGTCTAAATTAACAGAGGATTCCATAAGGGGATGTGTAACGTTCCCCTTTGGCAGATGCAAGACAACGTCTTAGCCAATCCGTGGCAATCTGAGAAGAAGTATCCAGTGGATATTTCTAACACAGAATTACCACCATTGGCGTGCCGGGGTTCCAAGGGGCGGAGCCCTCTGGCAAGTTTAGGAACAGCCCAAAGGCTGTCTCCGGTGCAGGGTGGCTTGCCACTTTGCGAAACTTGCCTGTCGTCTCCCCACCACTGAACCGACACCCACCAAGCCATATTTTCCACCCTACGTTATCAGATCAAAATGGAGATGACGGTGGTTTTGTGGTGCAGGGACAGACTGTGGAAGAAATAGAAAAGCTCCCATTTCGATAGATTTTCTCTTTCTGAAACAGGCTGTTCATGCATCACTCCGATGCGAAGTATCGGACAATCATGTGCCGTATCCGGCACTCTATTCTTTTCTTCGCCTTGCTTGTTCAATCCACCCATCTGCCAGCGCTTTTCTGTTATATTTTCCTGTTATTTCTGTCTTTCTTTTTCTGGATCTCTTTCCATTTCTGCTAAAAGACATAAAAATAGCAGTCATAAACATTTCTCCAATTCATAATGTCTGAAATGCCATCACTGCCATTGTCTTTTTCTGCTATTCTGTTTTTGTAAAGCTATTCCTTACTGTCAGTCTATTTTCCTGTTACTGCTATTTCATAACCATCTAAAAACTGTCCGCAAAATCCAGTGCTGCATCCATATCAGCTTCTTTCTCCCAGTCCAGATTATCTTCTGCGATCTCTCCTTCCGTTTTCTCCATTGTTAGTGTTCTGTCCAGCAGATTAATTTCTCCTACCGATTCTTTTACAAACGGTACAAGCATTTCCATCAGATTCTTCGCTATAGCCATCGGAACGGATTCTTTCACTCCATCCCGGACTGCTGTTTCCACTCTTTCCAGAAAGCATCTTCCTTTTCTCTGGTTTCCAGATACGGATCTGCTTCATTCCTGTACTCTCTGGAAAAATAATCGTTTAAAGCAACTACAACTGCTCTGGTGTACGATTTATATTTTTTCCTGTCCATCGTCTGCAAATATTCCCATGCCTGCCTGTCCTGTTCATCACAAAGATTCAAACGGATATTTGTGTTGATGATTTTCCGTTCTTTTCTCATACAAGCATCCCTCCGTTTCTCTGGATTTTCCTTACGGTCATTGCTTCATAGCCTTTCGCTGTGGCACAGATGTCCCGTACAATTGTCACCCTGCTCTTGTCATATTCTCCAAAATTCTGGATCATACAACCTCCACCGCCGACCACATACAGACGCATCAGTTCTGGATTATATTCCCGTTCTCTCAGCTTATGAAAGATTTCTTTCGTATAATCTCCGGCAGCTTTACGAATGACTGTCAGATATTTCTCACCAATATCTGCTGTCCCGGTACGAATCACCTGCTCAATCACCAGATCATCCACCACTGTTCCCAGTTCTTTCAACAAAGATTCCCTGACTGCAAGCACACACTGGTGCGTTCCATATTTCTCTGTAAAGCATTTCTTCTCTAATGGACGGGAATTATTGATATACATGATGTTCATAGTCCCGTTTCCAATATCCACAAGCATGTTGATTCCTTTGAAATCCTGTAAACGGTAAAAAGCTGCTGCAAATCCCTGTGGGTAAATATCAACTTCTGCAAACTCCACATGATATTCTTTATTGCGGAATGTAAAATCCACACATTCATTCTGGAGAAGATATTTCTGGAAATCTTCTTTCTGTGTAGCTACCCAGGTAAGTGGAAGTCCGGCTGCAATGTGTACCTTTGCCCGATTCATACCTTTCCCATCCAGTTCCCTTGCGACAGCTGCCAGTGTCAGCACATAATAGTCCTCGTCCTGCGTTTTCTCTGCACAGAACTCCTTGTGTTCCTCTCCGATCTGGTAATACATGCCATTGTAAACAAGAAGATTATTCTGAAAGATTGGCTCCTTGTCATATCTGGCTACACCGGATGGAAAGCATCTGGTAGCTGTTTTCATGTTTCCATAACCATGATCAATCCCGATCACCATAACTGTTTCATTTCTGTTATTTTTCATCATTCTCATAATCATACCTCATTCTTTCTTTTCTTATCCAATCCTATTAATACTTACGTGAATTGATAAGATGGATATTTTATTTACTGGTTCTTTAATAATTCATATTTAATAACATGGATTATTAATAGCAACGGTTTGTCCAGTATGGGATTTACCATATCTGGTTTTCCTATTTTCTGATGTCCGGAGATAGAAATTTCCTATGACCTGATTGTCCAAAATTGGACTATCCACCCTTAGGCACTTCTCTTCTCCACTTAATCATTTTCTTCTCCTAATGGAACTTCCCGGATAATATATTCGGTATCGCCATAAAAGCCATACTCATTACGCAATCTATGACGTTCCACATATCCATGATGCTCTAATTCCTTAATTGCAGAACGAACAGAATCAATCCCATCTCTGCTCAATGTTGCCAGTCCTTGCATATTGTAATTCCAGTCATCTGGCAAACTTAACATCAGCGATAATAGACCTTTCGCTTTCAATGTCAGATTCTTATTCTTGAAATGATGATTACTCATTACCGTAAAATTCTTAGTTCTCTCTACACGAAAAATCTGTGCCATGCTCCCCACTTCCTTTCCAGACAGAAAAAGACGCAAGCCATATTCTTATGACTCACGCCTTTCTGCATAACTTACTTTTCTATTCTTCTGTTTCCAATTCCAATCTCTGTAAAATATCTCTTACAATACCTGCATCTTCAATCAGATTAATTCCAAAACATTTTTTACCTGCATCCTTCAAAGACGCACCCACATGATATGCTTTCGTTTTATCAAGAATTAAAAAACGATCATGAAACGCTCTTGTGTACTTCACATCCAGTTTAGGATACTGTGCATTAAAGTTATCTACATCTGTTTGAGATAATTTTGTCCGTTGCTGTGTATAAACTGTCACCGCCACATTTTCTTTCTTCTTTGACAAAATATTTAATGTTCCTACATCCACATATCCATCTACCAGAACAATTTCCATTTCTGCTTTCTGAATCAGTCCTATCAATAAGCTGAATGCATCATATATCTGACCATCAAAAAATATCTTTTGATTAGACTCCTCATGATCTGATATGTACTCAAAAATCTGCTCCAGTTTTTCATCTGTCTTTTTCTGATATTCCAGTTGTTTTAGCTCAACGTTACTAATCCTTTCAAACAAAAGTGCATTGTTGGCTATAAACCGTCGCATTTCTACAAATGCACGCATAATACCTATACTTACATTAATTGCCACCTCGCTATGCAATACACTTGCAAGCATGGATATTCCCTGCTCTGTAAATACATACGGTAATGTACGTCTGCCACCATAACCATTTTCTGTTCCACTGCCATTTGAGGTGCCAAATTGGCATTTCAAGTTTTCATATTCATCTTTTGTAAGCTGAAATCGAAAATCTTCTGGAAATCTGGCAATATTTCTTTTAACGGCTCTGTTTAACGCTCCCGTTTCTACCTGATAAAGCATTGCCAGATCACTATCCACCATGACTTGTTTGTTTCTTACTACATAAATCAGATTTTCAACGTCCGGTGGCATGATTTCAACTATTTGTGTTTCCACTGGTTCCATTTCTCTTACTTTCTGATCCGCCATTCCATCTCCTCTATAACTTGAAATGCCAAACTGGCATTTCAAGTTACTTTACCGCACAATCATTTCTTATGAGTTTCCAAAATCCATGTTCCCATTTTACCCTATTTTTCTCATTCTGCCTACTGCTATTTTTCATACAATAATGAGGTCGCAATCCACGACCTCATCACCTTCATTTAAACATAAATCAATTCCTTGAGAATAATCTCTTCTGCAATTGCTTTGTGTTGATTAGCAGCTCTTACCCAGGCAATCTGATCTTTCTCTTTATCCGGCAATGGTTCTTTTTCTTCTAACTGTTTCAGTATTACCTCTTCCCGTTCTCTGGCTGCCTTGTCCACTTCCAGAAGATGCTCTCCAATGGTATCCTGTAAAAGCATCACCTGATAGGTTGAATTTCGATAGTTTTTCAGATAATCTCTGCGAAGAAAACCATACTTGCCAAGTTGCTCCATCTGCTCACCGGATTTATAGGTGAGATTCGGGATCAGATATCCATTTACATTTGTATACGTTAATTCCATTTTATTAGCACTCTCCATTTCTCATCATTTTTTGACCACAAATTTACGACATTTACGACAAATCTGACACTGCTTTACAATACCAGACAAAATGGCTGATGCCCCGGAAAGCCTGTAAAACAGGCACTTCCGGGATACACAAGACAGGACAAAAATCGACTTCCATTATCAAGAGGTGAGTGCTAATTTCTGTACTTTTCCTGTATAGTCCTATATATGTCTATAGGTTTCCTCCTTACCAAAAATCTGGTCGTTGACAAAAAATAATTTTCCTCATATAATAAACATAGGTTTATAGTGCATCCGTGCTGGTGTCTGTTTACAGATGCTATGTTGCCTGTATTCCAGCTGTCCGAGCCTCCGTGATGGTGTCTGCTTGCAGATGCTTGAATCACGGGGTCTTTTTTTGTCCATATTTCAGAAAATCATATATTCTAATCATTCTATGAAGATTACTGCGATTTGGACTATCCAAAGAACTTAAAATATTACTGTTTTCTGTAAAGATTGCTTCCAGAATATCCTGATACTGATTAACATCTATTTTTTCTTCTGGCAAACAACCTAATAGACGAACAGCCCTCATCAAATTACCTTTTTCCGCTATCCACAATTCCCAAGCAGTTCGCCTTCCAATTGCAGAGCGATTGCGCTTAATTGTTGACTCTGTAACGATTTCACTATACGAATGCGGTGCTTTTTCTTCTGCTAATTCGCTTTTTATATTAGATTTTGAAATATAGTACCACACAGGCAACTTCCAAGAATTCTGTTTTGCAAGCTCTGGATAAACAAATTCCAGCAGTTGTTCGCATGAATATAGTGAATCATGCAGAATAATGTTTCTATACCACTGCTCAGAATTTACTGCTCTTGCCAAGCCATACACACCTGTTGAAGCTAAACCAATTGTCAAAGCAAGCATATTTTCATCAATACGACCATCTTCCAGCGAGGCGACCTGCATAGTCGGTCCCGGTTGCTGTGTCAATGCAAAAGTATAAAGCTCATCCTTAAATCTGCGCAGCAATTTAACCGGTAAAGCTGCTTTTTTTACAGACAAAGCATCATATAGTAAACTAAAATCCGAGAGTGTAATTTTAGTCATTTCCAGCAATTTACCGTGTATAACCATCGAATGAGAAGCTATCTCACTTCCAACAAAATTCGCCTTATATTCAACAAACACAAATCGTTTTTGTAACATTTCTATTTTATCCAATGGCAAGCATTCCACAACGTCGCTAAGAATTGCCTGAATATCTGAATCTGAGATAGAATACCCCATAAAAATAATCGGATATTCCATGAAAATCGTCATCAATTTAGCTGCAAGATATTTACCTTTATCACGAAACTTCTGATAGTCCGCTTTGTTAATAACTATAGATTCCGGTATTTGTACAGATCCATGAATTTTATAAATTTCCGCAATTCCTTGCAATTGTGAAAACACCAGTTCATTCTGTCCCACAAAAGTTTTATAACCTTCAAAAATATTCTCGAAAAAGCAATCATAATTTGTTGTAATAACGCCGGATAAATTATCTTTTGCAATGTTTTTGAGTTTTTCAACTTCCTCCGCATAAGCAGGCTCAACTGTAGAAAGCGAAGTAATATATTCACTTATTTCCGCTTTAAAAGGAGAAACACCTGTGGCAACTGCATTATTTACCCTTTCCGAATCAGAACGTATTCCTTCTTCATTGTTAAACCAGGCATCATTAAAATCTTTCTCTATATAGCTTGCAACTAATGGAAGCTTTTCTGTTGTGTTATCTGCTTCACTCGCTTTATTCTCATAGTATCTATAGGCAAACTGATCTTTCTTTACCTTTTCAGCAAAATGTGTCAACAAGCCAATCCAATCTGGTAACCCGTAATATCTTCGAGTAATACCAGAACCGGCAAACAAAAATGGGGTTGTATTAAATCTTGCGACAACTTCTTGTAGTGTCATAAAGCACCTCCCTGTGTTTAGATATTCACATTATTTTTAGTGTTTCTAAATTGGGGACTCACTGAGATCCAAAATTTAGAAATAAGCTACTATTCCATATTCCGACTATATTCCTGTTTCAGTTCTTCTGCCAAATACGCATCGCTCATGCAGTGCATATCCGATATGCCGTCCCGAATCAGCGGATAAACCTCTGAATGATAAAAGAAATCCAGCGCCGCATCCAGCGAAAGTCCCTGCTGCTTTGCAAAACACTCAATGACACGGCTGTATTTTTTTGAAGCAAAATCGGGTTTGCCGTCATAATCTTTCACTCCCTTCAAAATGCAGCAGAGATAATGCTTTCTCTGTACGAAAACAAATTTGCAAGTCCAGCTTCTTGACTCTCATCAAATTCGTATCTGGAAATAATGCCGTCTTTTCCTTGACGTTTAAATTTCCCACACCCTTTTCTTTCATCACATCAAGAAGCTCATTCATTAGAATTTTTTATTTTTTCATCCTTCATCATAAACGAACCCTCCCCTGCTTTATTTTATGTTGTATTAACCCCCTGTCATCATGCGTAAATCTTTGTATTCATTATCATACCATAGAAATGCATTTTAAACAATCTAACCCGTCTCAGAGCCGCCGGTTCCTCCAGACACAAAAAGACGCAAGCCACATTTCTATGACTCACGCCTTTCCGCTTATGCCGCGCTATCCTTCTTACCGCAGGCTCTCTCATATTCCCTAAGCTTTCTTCTTGCCGTCTCATTCAAGTCTCTCGGAACCTGAATCTGAACGGTCACATACTGGTCGCCGCGCAGGTTCGGGTTCTTCATAGAGACGATTCCCTTCCCTCTTAATCTGATTTTTGTGCCGGACTGCGTGCCCTCTGCAATCTTGCAGACTACGTTCCCATAAAGAGTCTGCACAATGGCTTCGCCTCCGAACACTGCTGTTGTAAAGGGAATAAAGGCTGTTGTATAAATGTCCATTCCCCGTCTCTCATAGCCTGCCTTATCAGCCACTTTTACTTTCAGGAGTAAATCTCCCGGCTTTCCTCCGCCGCTTCCGGGCATTCCTTTCCCGCGCAGCCGGATACTCTGTCCCGAATCAATTCCTGCCGGAATCTTCACTTTCAAAGACGAAACAGCACCACCTGCTTCGTCGCCATGGTTAAGCCGGATAACTTTCTCACAGCCAAAAGCCGCTTCATCAAAACTTACGTCAATGTCTGCCTGTAAGTCTGCCCCGTCCTGCCGGAATCCACGTCTTCCAAATCCACTTCCCCCGAAACCGTCGCTGTAAAAGCGGTCTTCTCCGAAATGACTTCCCTGAAAGCCGAAAATATTTTTTAAAATGTCATCCATATCATCGCCTTCAAAATGATACTCTCTGTATCCGCCGCCAGAATCCGAATTATTCCAGGAACCTGCATTCTCCCGGTATCCTGCCTGGGTATCCTGAAAAGCTGCATGCCCAAACCGATCATACAGCTTCCGTTTTTCCGGATCGCTCAGGATATTATAAGCTTCCGTTACCTCTTTAAATCTTTCTTCCGCCTTTGCATCTCCTGCATTGCTGTCAGGATGGTATTTCTTAACAAGCTTTCGGTAAGCTTTCTTTATCGTATCAGAATCTGCGCTTTGGTCTATTCCTAAAATCTCATAATAATCTCTTTTTGTTCCCATTTCTGCGCCTCCTATCAACAAAAAAATCCCGCGTTTATGCAAGATATTGAATCTGTTTCTTTATTGTTCTATTTGTACTATAACACATGCATTTCTTTGCGTCAAGAAGAAAAGCATGAAACCGCTTTCTCCGGCAGTCTCATGCTTTTTGTCTGATTGTTTGTTTATATTTTCTATTTTATCGGTTCAAAGTCGGCAGCTCCATGCTTACAGAGTGGACAAATAAAGTCTTCCGGCAGCTCATCTCCCTCATAAACATATCCGCATATCTTGCAGACAAAGCCCTTCTTGCCTTCTGTCTCCGGCTTCGGCTTTACAGAACTCTGATAATAGGAATATGTCATGGTCTCTACATTGGAGATAACTCTCGCTTCCGTAATGCTGCAGATAAACATGCCATGAGTATCCAGGTCAATATACTGCTCTACCTTCAGCGACATGAAAGAATTGATATATTTGGGAAGGAATACCAAGCCGTTATCAGAACGGAGCACTTCATATTTTGCAAACTTGTCCGCCGTTCTTCCGCTCTGGAATCCGAAATTCTCAAACACATGGAAAGGAGCCTCTGTTGACAGGCAGTTCACGTTCAGGATCCCTGTCTGCTTAATAATGTGGTGAGAATAATTTGCCTTATTAATGGTAACTGCAATCCGGTTCGGTGTGCTGGTAACCTGGGAAATGGTATTTACAATTAATCCATTATCCTTCTTGCCATCATTACAGGTTACTACATACAGCCCGTACCCTATTTTAAATAGAGCTGACAAATCATTCTTATTGGCAGTCTCTGTATGCTGGGCAATATAATCGCGGCACAGTTCATCCGCAAGTTCTTCAATCTGTGCCCTGCTGTCCTCATTCAGCGCGGACATAATACGCACAGTAGTATCGGCATAACTTATGTTCTTGCTGCCTTCCAGCATTTTCTTCATAACCTTAGCAGCAAGCGGAGACCAGGAACCATTTTCCATAAATGCTACCGTACGTTTCTGATAATTGCGCTCCGTCAGATGATTGATAAATTCACGCATAAACGGAAAAATGTCTGCATTATAGGTAGTGGTTGCCAATACAAGCTTATTATAGCGGAATGCATCCTCCACAGCTTCCGCCATATCGGTACGGGCAAGGTCGTGGATGACAACCTTCGGGCATCCCTTCCCGCGAAGCTTATCAGCCAATGCATTCACAGCCGCCTTCGTATGTCCATAGACAGAAGTATATGCAATTACAATTCCTTCCGATTCCGCCTCATAAGAAGACCATGTATGGTAAAGCCCCAGGTAATATCCCAGATTCTCTTTCAGAACCGGTCCGTGAAGAGGACAAATCATCTGAATATCCAGCCCCGCTGCCTTCTTCAGCAGATTCTGCACCTGCATACCATATTTCCCAACAATTCCGATATAATAGCGGCGCGCCTCACATGCCCAGTCTTCTTCCACATCCAGAGCGCCAAATTTCCCAAATCCGTCTGCGGAAAAGAGGACTTTATCACAGGTATCATAAGTTACCATGACCTCCGGCCAGTGAACCATAGGAGCAGCGACAAATGACAGGGTATGCTTGCCAAGAGACAGGGTATCTCCTTCTTTAATCACAAGGCTCCTGTCAGCGTAATCTTTTCCGAAGAACTGCTTTATCATAGCAAATGCTTTCGCGCTTGCAACTACCGTCGTCTGCGTATATACTTTCAGAAAATCAGCAATATTAGCAGAATGATCCGGCTCCATATGCTGGACAATCAGATAATCCGGCTGGCGGTCACCCAGAATCGCACCAACCTTGTCCAGCCATTCATGCTTAAACCGGGCATCTACGGTATCGATTACGGCTATCTTCTCATCCATAATCACATAAGAATTATATGCCATCCCATTCGGAACGTCGTACTGCCCTTCAAACAGATCAATTTCATGGTCATTAACGCCTGCATATTTAATGTCGTTTGTAATCTCCATCTTTACTATCTCCTTTACATTTTTCAGCTATGCTTAGTTTATCATGGTTTTCCCAAGTCAACAACTACCTATTTTGAATAAATCCAGATTGCGGCAATCTGATCTGCAATATCCGCATAAACCCAGGGTTTTTCCGTATTCTCTATACTAAAGGGATCTTTCACTGTAACCATCTCACCGTTCATCCCCGTCAGCACAATAAAATGGCCTGCATCCGTAAACTCCCCCTGGGTAACGCTGCATATAATCGGATGACCTGCCGCCAGCTCCTGTGCAATCAGTGCGTCGTCCCTCCCCGATTCTGTAACGGAAATTTCCCAGAAAAGGGATGCCCTGTTCATAAATTCCCAATAAGTATTTCCCTCTTCATCTACATACCCCTGCTGCTCACTATATTGCGCCAGCTTATATGGCGTAGCGGTAACATCTCCTGTAAGGCCCGCTATTACCATAGCCATACAAGTAGGCCCGCAGCCGCTGGCGGCAATAGTACTGTTTCCATAGGACTGGTATCCCCATCTTTCATCCCACTGAAGCAAAGAAGGAATCTCGCCCGGAGTAATTGCATCTGCAATCTTTTCTGCAGGGGGATTGTCCTTCTTCTCAGCGTAATCTCTTACAAAATCTATCGTCTCATCATTTTTATGCAGCAGTTCCAGAATTCCCTGCGGAGCGCCTGCCGCCGCTGCTGACTGCCATACTTCTGCAAGTTCATCCTCTTTCTTTTCCTCCGGCGTCTTCTCCGGCTCTTCCTCTGCTTTCTTCGGCGTTTCCTCCGGAATCTCGTCCGTGGCAGCTGCTGTCTGTACGCCTTCCTCCGGTTTCTCCGTAACCAGCTTGACTGCATAGCTTCCCGCCAATATCAGCAAAACTGCCGCCGCCCCCAGGATACAGCGCCGCTTTAATACCTGACGCCTTCTCTGCACTCCCCGCGCATGTCTTATTGTATTTTTATGCGTATCTTTCTCTCTCACAAAAATCTCCCCTTGGTTTCCGTAGATTTATTTTCGAATTTATTATACAATATAACTTAACAGTTGCAAAACTGTCAATATATGCCTATTAAGGAGGATGACTTATGAAAATCGTATTTCTAGATGCCAAAACCATCGGCGATGACATTGATTTGTCCGGATTTGACGCACTCGGCGATGTGATAAAATACCCGTTTTCTTCTTCTGAGGAAGTGCCGGAAAGAGTCCGGGACGCTGATGTCATTATCGTAAATAAAATTCAGGTGAACGAATCCACCGTCGGCCAGGCAAAGAATCTGAAGCTTGTGTGCGTGACCGCTACCGGAACAAACAATCTGGACAAGCCCTGGCTGGATGCGCATGGCATTGCCTGGAGAAATGTTGCCGGATATTCTACGGAATCCGTAGCCCAGCATACCTTTACCATGTTATTCTATCTTCTGGAAAAATTAAGATATTATGATGATTATGTCAAAGAAGACCGCTATACCAACGACACTGTGTTTACCCATTTTGCCGAACATTTTTACGAACTGAACGGGAAAACCTGGGGAATCATCGGGCTTGGCAATATCGGACGCCGGGTTACCGAGATTGCCAGAGCTTTCGGAGCCAATGTTATCTACACTTCACCTTCCGGCAGTGCGCCGCAGGACGGCTACTTACAGACCGATATGGATACGCTTCTTGCGTCGTCGGATATTATCTCCGTCCACGCGCCACTGAACGAATATACGGAAAATCTGCTGAACCGGGAGGCTTTCCGTAAAATGAAGAGGGAATGTATCTTCCTGAATCTCGGAAGAGGTCCGATTGTCGTGGAAGAAGATCTGGCAGACGCTCTGAATGCGGGCGAAATCGCCGCCGCCGGGCTGGATGTCCTCTGTACAGAGCCTATGAGCCCTTCCAATCCTCTCCGGAGAATCAAAGACAGCCGGAAGCTATTCATCACTCCTCATATCGCATGGGCGAGTATAGAAGCGCGCACCCGGCTTATGGATATTATCCTTGGACAAGTCAAAGAATTTTTCCAATTATAAATCAGAACACGCGCCGCCTGCGCAAAAATTTCCACACAGACGGCGCGTCTTTGTTTAATCAAGCAGCTCTCCCAGCCCCACAAGGAACGCTCCCAAAAAAATAGCCAGGTCTCCCAGATTATATGTAATCTTAGTAATCTTCTTCCACTTTGTGCGAAATCCCAGATAATCGACCACCTTTCCTCTCACGATCCGGTCAAATATATTGCTCCATGCTCCTCCGGTAAATAAAACCATTCCTGCCTTATGGAGCCATCTTCCTTTCCTGCTCCATAGAACTCCATCGTAAAAGAGCATCAACATTCCGCAGACAGAAGATGCAGTCTTCACTACCTTTGGATACTTTTCCAGCAGACGAAGCACCGCACCCTTGTTATATACCTTCCGTATAATAACCACGCCGCCCAAAATCTCCCGTTCCTCACCGGGACTGATTTTTTCTTCTACTGCCTGCTTTAACAAAATATCTGCCGCAAAAATACACAGAGTCCCTATCAGCAGCCATACGATCATTTATTCTTCTCCTCTGATCCGGGTTATCTCTTCTTCTTTCTTCTCAATCTCTTCATCACGCTTCTCAATAGACTCACAGAAGGTGATCAGATCCATATCCGGAATCTCGTTTTTCTGGAATTTTTCATAAACAGCTTTTCCAATATCCTCAAAATCACGGTCATTACTGCGCTTTAATGAGCGAATATCACTCTTCAATTTCTGAATTTCAATCGTATCTTCTGTCTTTTTTCCCAGACTGCTTGCTGCATCTGTAATTCTTTTTCCTAAATCTTCAAAAAAATCTGCCATAGCCTTTCTCTCCTTTGTCTTTAAAGTTCTCTGATTCTCTGTAGGGTGTTGTATACATCCAGTGTGCCGAATCCCCACTCCCGGTTCGGATATTCCATATCCGGTCTCTGATTTGCCCCCAGAATGAATAAATTCTTAATCTGAATCGTATCTGCTCCCACATTTCCGCTGTGATAGACAATCCACTCCATCATAAGCGCAGAAGCTCCCGCTGCAATAGCAGCCGCAGCACTGGATCCGGATTTTCTGGCAAATCTTCCGCCGGGGAGCGCTCCTGTCACACCGGTTCCCGGTGCCGCAATATCCGGTTTAATCCTTCCAGTTCTAGTATATCCTCTGCCGGAGTTAATATCAACACTATTCTCATTTCCATTATAATATGCCACCGACATTCCTGCACTAACAGTTGACGGCGATGTCAGTGTCGTATCCGGTTCCGGCTCAAGGAAAATCACTGGTCTGGACAGAAATTCTTCCACCGGCAGCCAGATGTGGAATTCCCCGCCGGCAAGGCGGATAGGCTCAACAATCAATTTCCAGATTCCCTCTGCCGGACTGCGGAACCGAAAAAAGATTAACTGGGAATTATTTCTTTCCACCAGAATCCTGAAATCTACATAGACCTCTGTATTTTCAAACAGGAAGCGGAACACTGTATCTGTTCCCTGCCTGACGGAAATTCTGGGAACAATCTCGCCTGAAGGGGACACGATAGACAGTGTCAGAATATTAGGAAGATCCGTCCACAATTCCATCGAAAACCCATCCTCTCCAGATCCAACCTGAATCTCTACCTCTTTTCTGTCCTCCATCCTTTCTATCCTGCCATAATAATGGTGTCTCTGGTTTGCCTCATTTCCTACACCTGTGACTACCATTCTGTTCAGAAACGCCGAGTATATTTCCAGCATAACATCCAGGGGTGTGGTTCCATTCTGTCCGCCAAAGCTGGTTCCCAGCGCGACACAGATTACCAGGGGAAGTCCTCTTTCCTCTGCCAGTCTGTGCAAATACCGGATTCCCAGCATAATATCATTTTCCTGGTAACAGGGCACATCCCGGGGAATTGCATAGAATTCCCGAAGATATTCCTTCGCCTGTTTTAATTTCACAACGGCAATCTCCGATTCCGGTGCCGCTCCCAGAAATTGACTGGAAATATCCGCATTCCCCGCCGCCAGGCTGGCAAGGAATGTGCCATGTCCATTTTCATCTTCTACGGGTATCTGCTCTAATGGATCTGCTGTCCGCAGCGCCTGATTAATCATCTCTTCCGTATAGCTGCTTCCGTAAGCAAACCCTTCCGGCGGCTCTCCTGTCTGCACCGTCTGATCCCAGATTCCGGCAATTCTGGTCGTACCGTCCAGGTTACGAAACACAGCATTTTGATAATCGATTCCCGTATCTATAAATCCAATCATAACACCCCGTCCCATTAACTGTAAAGTAGGATAATTCTGAACCGGAGTAATTCCCGCCTGATTCATAGCCGCCATGTCAAGCAGCGCATAACACTGCGGAACAGAGGCATAGGAAAACCTTTCAAAATTCACCGGATCTGCCAGCGTCTGATCTGCATATAAAATTTCATATCCTACTCCCGTCTCCTGCATACAGAGCTGTTCCCTTGACAAATTAAGCCGCACGCGTCCGCCTCCCACAGGCATAATAAAATCCCTGTATTCTTCCGACAGAATACGTAATCTGCATACTTCAGAATCCATAATAAAACCTCATACACTTTCTTTCAGTATATGAGGTTTTACACATTCTATGCTATTATCCTTCGATTCTTGCCACTTCCTGGCCCCGCAGGGTAATCACCGGTCCTCCGGTTCCTTCTATGTATTCTTTTGTTATCGTTACCTGTCCTATATTATCATCCTTGGGGATTTCGTACATAATATCGAGCATAAACTCTTCAATGATCGCCCGCAGCGCTCTGGCCCCTGTATCCTTCTTCATTGCCTTTGCCGCAATAGCATGGAGAGATTCTTCATTAAAGTCAAGCTTCACTTCATCCAATGCCAGAAGCTTCTGATACTGCTTTAAAATCGCATTCTTAGGCTCTGTCAATATTTTAACCAGCATGTCTTCATTCAATCCCTGCAGCGTAAAGATAATCGGCAGACGGCCGAGGAATTCCGGGATCATCCCAAAATTCCGAAGGTCTTCTATGGTTACTTTCTCAAGAATTTTCTCATCCTTATCATATTTATCCTTCAAATCTGCATTAAACCCGATGGTTGCCTGCTTTGTCAGGCGCTCCTTAATAATCCCTTCCAAATCCGGGAACGCCCCTCCGCAGATAAACAAAATATTCCGGGTATTGACAGTTGTGAGAGGCACCATGGCGTTTTTGCTGTTGGCGCCTACCGGCACCTCCACTTCACTTCCTTCAAGGAGCTTTAACATTCCCTGCTGCACAGACTCGCCGCTTACATCCCGCTGGTTTGTATTCTTTTTCTTAGCAATTTTATCAATCTCATCGATAAAAATAATCCCCTGCTCTGCTTTCTCTACATCATTGTCTGCCGCCGCAAGCAGTTTGGATACAACGCTTTCAATATCGTCACCAATGTACCCTGCCTCCGTAAGAGACGTAGCATCCGTAATTGCAAGCGGCACATCCAGAAGCTTTGCCAGTGTCTTAACCAGATATGTCTTACCACATCCGGTAGGTCCGATCATCAGCATATTCGATTTCTCAATCTCAATATCATCCATCGTATCTGTCGCTACCCTCTTATAATGGTTATAGACAGCCACCGACATTACCTTTTTCGCATGTTCCTGCCCTACCACAAAGTCATCCAGCTTTGCCTTAATCTTATGAGGAGCCGGAATATCCTTAATATCTAAAACAGGCTTTCTCTCTTCCTTTTCCTTTTTCTTCTTAATCTTCTGCTTCTTGGGAACTGCATTTTCCAGGTCAGACATATTAAAAATCTGCACTCCGGGCATATTCATCAACTGGCTGAAATCCACCTGTCCGTTCATCATTGTATCGAAACTCTTCTGCATACAATCCGGGCACACAGAAATATGATTCGGAAGATCTATCATCTTTCCGGCCACACTTTCCGGACGATGACATATGAAACACACTTTTTCATACTCATCCTCCTTATCCTTCTTTGTCTCTTCTACTTCTACATCGCTGACCTTTTCAACTTCCGTCTCCTCTGTATCAATGATATGATCTTTTTCTGACATATTAATCTTCACTCCACTTTGTTTTTCTGCCCGGCACGCTATCCTTCCTGCGCCTCGAGCATTTCCAGAAATTCATCTTCTGATATAACAGGAATTCCCAATTCTTTTGCTTTCTTATTCTTTGAAGAAGAGGATTCCTTATTATTATTAATCAGATAGTTTGTTTTTGATGTTACAGAACCTGTCACTTTCCCGCCCTTGCTCTCAATCAGCTCTTTTGCTTCGTTCCTGTTTGCAAAATGTGTTACATTTCCGGTAATCACAAAATTCTTGCCCTTGAAAATCTGCCCGTCGGTATTGACTTCTTCTCTGGCAATCGTAAGCTCTTTCAAAAGCCTCTGAAAGGCTTCCCGATGTGACTCCTCTCCAAAATAATCTACATATGCCTTAGCAATCACATCTCCGACACCGGATATTGCATTCAGTTCTTCCACCGTTATATCCATTACTCTGTCCGTATCATAACCAATCTCCCGGCAGATCATCTTCGCATTGGCAAGCCCGATATTCGCAATTCCGAGACTATAGATGACCTTCGGCAGCGTAGTCTCTCTTGCTTTTTCTACGCTGTCCATCAGATTGAGGTAGGACTTTTCTCCAAATCCTTCCATCGTCTGTATTTCTTCTCGGTAACGGTCCAGATGGAAAACATCCGCATACTCGTGAATGAATCCTCTGGCAATAAACTTTTCTAAGGTTGCCTCCGAAAGTCCCTCAATGTTCAGCGCATCCCTGCTTACAAACAAAGCATATGCCTTAATCTGCTTCGCCTGACATTCCGGATTCATACAATAAAGCGCTTTTGCATTGCTGACTTTGCGAATCCTGGTCTTTCCTTTGCAGACCGGACAGACTGCCGGAATATCCTTCACGCCGCTTCTGGTTAAGTTTCTTGCAATCTGTGGGATAATCATGTTCGCTTTATAGACCTCGATGGTATCCCCGATTCCAAGCTCCAATTCTTCCATAATACTGATATTATGGACACTGGCCCGGCTTACGGTTGTCCCTTCCAATTCTACAGGTTCAAATATGGCAACCGGATTAATCAGCCCTGTTCTCGACGGACTCCACTCAATTTCTCTTAACACGGTTTCCCGTGTCTCATCTTCCCATTTAAATGCGAAAGAGTCCCGTGGAAACTTAGATGTCCTCCCTAAAGACTGTCCATATGCCATATCATCATATATTAGCACAAGTCCATCCGATGGAAAATCATTTTCTTTAATTTTTTCTGAAAATTTAATAACTTCCGCTTCCAGTTCCTCTTTTTCCACCACGTAATGCTCTACAACCTCAAATCCCTGGGACTTCAGCCAATCGAGCTGATATGCACGGGAATTGTGAAAATCCACGTTCTCTGCCTTTACCAGAGAAAAAGCATAGAATTTTACATTTCGCTTCGCCGTAATTTCATTATTCAATTGTCTGACAGAACCACTGCACAAGTTTCTCGGATTCTTATATTTTGCATCGGTTTCTGCAATTTCTTCATTAATTTTCTCAAAATCCTTATAGCCAATAACTGCCTCTCCCCGAAGAACCAGTTCCCCTTTATATGCTATCTGAAGCGGAATATTTTTAAAAACTTTTGCGTTATTCGTAATAACTTCTCCCACCTCGCCATTGCCTCTGGTAACTGCCTTCACAAGCTGCCCGTCCCGGTAAGTCAGCACAATCGTAAGTCCGTCCATCTTCCAGGAAATAACCACTTTCTGATCTCCGGCAAATTCTTTCAGTGCTTCTACATCCTTCGTCTTATCCAGCGACAGCATCGGGCTTTCATGCCTCTCCTTGGGAAGTTCACTCAGCACCTCATAACCCACATTTACGGTAGGACTATTTGAAAGTGTGATTCCAAGCTCTTTCTCCAATCCACACAGTTCATCATAAAGAGCGTCATACTCATAGTTTGTCATAATCTCTTCTGCATCCTGATAGTACGCTTTGCCCGCTTTATTCAGCAATTCTACCAGCTCCTGCATTCTTTTGGTTTTATCTTCCTTTTTCATACCCAGCTCCTGTTTTCCTGCATCCTTCATATGATACTTCTTCTCCTACATTGCGCGAATCACGGATTAATTCATACAGCTCATCCAGCTCACTGTCCGTTAGCTTCCTGTATTCACCCGGTTTCAGATTGCCAAGTTCAATATTCATAATTCTCACCCTCGTAAGTTCCGTCACCCGGTATCCTAACGCATCGCACATCCTTCGGATCTGCCGGTTTAGTCCCTGTGTCAGAACAATCCGGAACTTATATTTACCGATTTTCGATACCGTACAGGGTCTTGTCACTACATCCATGTTTTTTTCTTTATCAACGATATGCACGCCTGCCGACATTGCTTCCAAAAAAGCAGAAGTCACTTCTTTGTTTACTGTGACACAATATTCTTTCTCATGGTAATTTCCCGCCCGCATCATTTTATTAATAATATCTCCATTATTTGTCATCAGAAGCAATCCCTGGGAATCCTTATCCAGCCTTCCCACATAAGTGACTCTTACGGGATAATTTAAAAAACGGATAATGTTATTCTTTATCCGTTTCTCTTCTGTACATATAATTCCTACCGGCTTATTTACCGCAAGAACTACCATCTCATCCTTTTGCCCGATTACTTTCCTGCCAATGGTAACCCGCTGCCCCGGAAAGACTTTTTCCCCGCAGACCGCTGTTTTTCCATCAATTCTTACCTGTCCGGCTTCTATCAGCCTGTCCGCCTCCCGCCGGGAACAATATCCGGATTCGCTGATATATTTATTCAGCCGGACAGATTCCTTCTGTCCATAATACTCTTCAGCCATCTTATTACTCATTTTCCAATACTCCGCTTATATTATTATCTTCCACAAAAGTGTTCATATTATACAGGAACAGCACCTGTGTAATACCATAATTGCTCATAATATCGTTCACATTACCATAATAATATCTGGGATCGACGACTACAATCTCCCGGTATCCATCCGCCAGAAACGGAAGAAAGCAGTTAGCATAGGAATCCTTCAACACCAGCAGAACTTCCTGCGACTCCGACGTGGTACGAATATCAATCAACGGATAATTTCCGCCCAGGAACATGGCATATTTATCCTTTTCCTTCAATTTTGAGCTGTCGTACCATGTGGCAGTTTTCGTCTGCTGCTGAACATACTGAAGCACTACCTCCGGCATCTCATCTGAATAATAAAAATACATCGGTTCTTCATAACCTGTCTCATAGCCGCTCATCGAAGATAAAGTTCCGTTAAATCCTCCGGCAGCAGCATAAGGCTTCATTCCCTCTGCCTTTTTCGTGTCAAGCCCTGCTGCCTGTGCAAATGCCTGATACCCGTAGAATGCTCCCAATGTGGTCCAATGATGGTCGGTGTGATAGTAAATATCCTGTTCTTTATGCTTCACAAGATTCTTCTTCATGTCTACCCAGTTGGTCTCTCCCTCCAGCTTCTTCTGCACATAGGCAAGCTGCTCATCCTGATTCCTGACGACTGCCAGCGCCGGGAGCTTATCCTCCCACACATTTGCCGCATTAGGAACCAGGCACATATATACAGGAATATTCTCATGTGCCGCGTGAAATGTATGAATTGCCTCCAGATTCTCTTCCAGACTCTCCTTGTCAGGCTCTTTAATTTCTTCCAGAAGACAGTGATCTTTTCCTTTATAGACCCCATTAGACTTCCGCTCCCCTTCAAGATAGGAAACCTTCGTCTTAAGGACCACCCAAAACTGGCGGAAAGCAAATTGATCTGACTGCCAGCTCTCAAACTGCTTCATATACTTTCCGCTGGAAACCGCACCAAGCGAAATATCCGGACGCTGCGTCAGGGAACGGTTCTCCTTCTCCGAAAACTCCTGATCAGGTATAAGTATATTTATCGTCAGAAACAACACTAACACTATGATAAAGGAGACTCCAGCTATCTTGTGCACTCTGCTCTCTCTTTTTCTTTTCTTCCTCTCTTTTATCTCTTCCATACGCGCCTCTAAAATCTAAAGTATAAAAATGGATTATAGGTCTCCGTTACCAGAAAGGCAACACATATCATAAATAAAATGCCATAAACCAGCACATTCACAACTGCTTTTTTCTTTCCCAGCTTACGCATAATACGCCGGTAACTGTTATGGAGTACCGGGGTGGAGGCAAGAATAAGAGCAATCCACACCACCCAGTCGGACTTCAGCAGATAGAACGCCTCTCGGTCCGCCAGACCTTTTCCGCCAATCCCGAACATCAGTCCCAGATACTGCACTGCAGCTCCAAGGCTCTCTCCCGCAAACAATGTCCAGCCAATCATAACCAGTACGATACTATACACATGTCTTGCCCAGCCGGGAAGCCTTTCCAGAGCATTCTTTAACACATATTTTTCTATTAACAGTATCACTCCATAATATAGCCCCCATGCCACGAAGTTCCACGCCGCCCCATGCCACAGACCTGTCAGAAGCCAGACAACCAGGAGGTTGCGGATATGCTTTCCTGTACTTACCCGATTACCTCCCAACGGGATATATACATATTCTTTAAACCATGTACTTAAAGAAATGTGCCATCTGCGCCAAAATTCCGTAATACTCTTTGAAATATAAGGGTAGTCAAAGTTCTTCATGAATTCAAACCCGAACATCTTGCCGAGGCCAACTGCCATATCCGAATAACCGCTGAAATCAAAGTAAATCTGGAAAGTGTAAGCTGCAATTCCAAGCCATGCAGTCAGCACAGAAACCTCCGCGTGAGGAAGTGAAGCAACCTCAACATAAACCTTTCCAATCACATTTGCCAAAAGCACCTTTTTAGTCAGGCCGCGAATAAAAAACAAAACGCCTCTTCCAAACTTATCCAGTGATTCTTCCCGATACTGAAGCTGCTCATCCACATCCTTATATTTGACAATCGGTCCTGCAATTAACTGCGGAAACATGGTTACATACACCCCAAAATTCAAGAGATTCTTCTGAACCTCCACCGTACCACGATATACATCAATGATGTAGGACAGTATCTGAAACGTGTAGAAAGAAATGCCAATCGGCAGAGCCAGCTCATAGTAAGGGATATTCACCGGCAACACGGCATTCAGGCTGTCTATCAAAAATCCATAGTATTTAAAAAATCCTAGAAGAAGAAGGTTGACCGTCACATTAAAGACAAGATTCCTCCTTGCCGCCTTCTTATTCTCCAGGTTCTCTGCAATCTCAAGCCCCGATACATAATTAAATAAAATAGAAAATATCATCAAAAAAATATATACAGGTTCTCCCCATGCATAGAATACCAAGCTGCACACAAGAAGCACGGCATTCTTAAATTTGCGGGGCATAACATAGTAAAATAATAATGTAATTGGCAAAAAAACAAATAAAAACGTAACACTGCTAAATAACACGATTTCTCTCTTTTCCTTTTTTTAATGCATCTGCATATGCCTTCCGGAACTTCTCCGCGTTTTCCGAAATAACCATAAGCACATATTTTCCTCTTTTGTCTGTTACCGCCTGCTTTAAGAGTCTGGTCTGCTCTGCTCCGTACCCCTCAAAATTATTAAGCTGTCCGGAAATCCGATTGTCAATGCTCTCCATAACTTCATCCATCTGCGCGTCCTCTTTCACCCGCACAAGAAGAAGTTCTTCCACACCCATCGCATCACCGGAAGTATAGAGCATCACGCCGTCATAATCTTTTTCCCGGAGTCCATAACATTTCCTTATGACTGCAGAGTCCGCCTTCTCCATCCCACTGATATCAGCTGCCTTCAGGACTGCTTTCTCTACCGTCCCGAAAGGCGTCTTGCTGTCGCGTCCCATAAAAATCAGAATTCCTATATAAATAATCAGCACGGCAACCATGCCATATTTGCATACCGTTATCCACTTCTTTTTTCTCTTCCTCATAGCCACCCTCTAAAGTCCCGCTACCTGAATCATATGTATCGCCCATTTTCGGTGATATTCCGGTCGGAAATGAATTCCATCCTGCTCATACAATTCATCGCTGAGCAATTCACTGTTATCAATAAATGTTACCCCTTCTTCCTCACAAAGCTGCCTTAGCACTTCATTAAACTGGGGAATCATCTGAAAAACAGGCTCACTCTCCAGCACCCAGTTCTGCACAGCCGTAACACCATTGACATAAATCTTTGTATTTGGAAGTCTTTCTTTGATTCCATCAAGCAGCCCTTTGTAATTCTCACGAAACATCTCCGCATTTCCCCCGGTTGTCTGTACATCGTTGGAGCCAAATGCAATGAAAAGATTCTGCGGGTTCAGTCCCACTGCCTTGTCTACCAGCTCACCCGCATTAGGAATGGAAACCCCTATCTTCGCCACCACCACTGATTCATCCAGTATTTCATAAGCTGACAGCTCTTCCGCAATGGAATCCCCCAGCACTACGGAACCCCGGAAATGTTCCATCGGCACAATATCTTCCCCGGAAATGGCGTCATCTGCCGCATCACTACTCTGTCCGCCGCCATCTTCACCCGAAGCATCCTCTGAATCCGGGACTCCCAGAGCCTGTATCTTCGCATCAACCTCTGCCGTATCAGCCTCTTCCAATTGCTTCAGGATTTTAACCCCCTCCGAGACATCCACCTCTTCCACCGTCGCTTTTTTGTACACGAAAAAACAGATAATACTAATGATAACGACTACAATTACCACAAAAATTATCTGCCTGACCTTCCCGCTATCCGCTTTTACTCTCATTTTCCTGCTACTCCCTCTTATGCTGTATGCATATATATTTTATTGTAATGTTTTCCTCGAAAAATGTCAAATAGCTTATATGCATCTTTACAAAATATGATATAATATGTTACGATTTACAGCCACCTTGGAATAAAAAACAAATTCGTCGTGCTTACACGTAAAGAAAGGAATACCCATTATGATAATGCTTAAAATAGATGTTAAAAAATGCATGACAGAACTTCTGCTGCGAAGTACTTTCGACTCATTCTCCTTCATCGAAGGAACAATTACCACCTTCTGCCAGTTCACCATTGACGGTTTTTTGCATAAATCCTTTTTTGAGGAAGCGCCTGAAAAAGAATATGCTGACTGGAAAGATTTGCGGGAATACTGTTTTTCTATCATCAAAGGAAAGCAGACACCTTTGGATTTCAAATTCATCCTTTCCCTTCCCGAAGAAGGGATTGCTTCCCTGATTTCAGAAAATTCTCTTGATTTCCGTCCGGCGGACGTACAGGGGCTGTATCTGAACTTCCGCTATGACGGCATGAACCTCACCTGCATCACCGGGACATCCTTTAAATCTTTCTCCATGGACAAATCCCTGGAACAAAGATGGGACAAATGGGTGCAGAATTTTTTTACGGAGAAAGGAATTGATTGGGATTTAAGCTCTTAGCATTTCAAAAAAAGGTGATATGCCATCACCCTTTCGAGGGTAAGTATATCACCTTTTTCCTTCTTCACTATATGATTTTTATTTTGTTAAAAGCATCATAATCTCATTGCTTCTCTTTACGAACGCCGTCATTTCTTCCGGACTCAATGGCTTATGTGCCAGCATTGCAAGATCATAAAGCTGTTTGCAGATAACAGAAACATTCTCATTGTCTTTATGTTCCACCACAAACTGTACCAGAGGATGATTTGCATTCAGAATCAACGTACTTTCGCTGCCGAACATAGCCGGATCCATGCCCGCCATGCCGTACATCTTCATCATCTCCTGCATACGCCTGTTCTGTTCAGACAACGTAATCATAGAAGCAACATTATCATCCTTTAATTTCTCAACCTTTACATCCAGCTTGTCATTTCCCAGTTCTTTGCGGAAAATCTCAATCAGGCTGTCTGTGGTTGCCTTAAAGGTCTCCTTCTCTTCTTCTGCAATCTCTTCCTTCACAGAATCTGTCACATCTGCATCAATACGCTGGAAACGAATATTGGGATTTCTCTGCTCCAACTGTGTAATAAACGGGGAATCAATATTATGTCCCAGTATGACAGCATCCAGCTCCTGCGCTTTAAACATATTGATATACTGGCTCTGCTGCTGTTCATCCGTAACATAGTAAATCGTGGTCTTTACTTCTTCTACGTTGTTTTCACCATTCTCTTCACTGTTGTCACTGCCGTCTTCCTTTTTCTCTTTCGGGTCAATGACCGTTCCGCCATTCTCTTCGACACATTCTTTTAAAGTCAGATATTTATGGTCAATATTCTTGAACAGAATGTAATCCATCATCTTATCACAGAATTTCTCATCCTTCAGGCATCCGAATTTGATAAATGGACTGATGTCATCCCAGTATTTCTCATAATTCTCCTTATCTGTCTTGCACATGCCGCTCAGCTTATCTGCAACCTTCTTGGAAATGTAATCTGCAATCTTATTCACAAATCCATCATTCTGTAATGCACTTCTTGATACGTTAAGCGGAAGATCTGGACAATCAATGACACCTTTTAATACCATAAGAAACTCTGGAATGACTTCTTTGATATTATCTGCAATAAACACCTGGTTGTTATATAATTTAATCGTACCTTCAATAGAATCATATTCCGTATTAATCTTCGGGAAGTACAGAATCCCTTTTAAGTTAAACGGATAATCCATATTCAGATGGATCCAGAAAAGAGGCTCTTTGTAGTCCATAAATACTTTTCTGTAGAACTCCAGATAATCTTCCTTCGTGCATTCGTTTGGATGTTTCGTCCAGAGCGGCTCCGTATCGTTCAGTGCAACCGGGCGCTTGTTGATCTTTACCTTCTCTTTGGCAGGAGATACTTCAACCATCTCCTTCTCACCGTTCTCATTTTCCTTCTCTTCCATCTTGGCTTCTTCGTGAATATGCTCTACCACCACGTCATCATCGCGAAGATCCGCCTCGTCAATAGTCTCATATTCCTGTTCGGCATTCGCCTTGGATACATAAATCGGAACCGGCATAAAGGAACAGTATTTCTCCAATACTTCTCTTGCCCGGTATTCATTAGCAAATTCCAGACTGTCTTCATTCAGGAACAGGGTTATCTCAGAACCCACGCTTTCTTTGCTTCCATCTGACATCTCGTATTCTGTACCGCCGTCACTCTCCCAATGTACAGGAACCGCGCCTTCTCTATAGGAAAGGGTATCAATATGAACCTCATCCGCCACCATGAATGCTGAATAGAATCCCAAACCAAAATGACCGATCATATCATCTTCTGTCGTTTTGTCCTTGTACTTCTCCAAGAATTCTGTCGCACCGGAAAATGCAATCTGCGTAATGTATTCTTCTACTTCTTCCGCCGTCATGCCAAGACCGTTATCAATAAATTTCAGCGTCTTCTCCTCCGGATTCACAACTACCTGTATCTGAGGCTTATAGTCTTCCGGCATCTCATATTCGCCCATCATGTCCAATTTCTTCAGCTTCGTGATTGCATCACACCCATTAGAAACCATCTCACGGAAGAAAATATCGTGATCGGAATATACCCACTTTTTAATAATCGGAAAAATGTTTTCACTGCTGATTGATAAAGAACCTTTTTTCGTTGCCATGTATACCACTCCTTATTTTTATTATTTTCTATTGCTTTTATCACAAAGTGTTCTTTTTTCTCGCTAGAAGATATGATAATACCTTGAATTTCAAATGTCAATAGAAAATTAGCACTCTTTTCGCAAGAGTGCTAACAAATTTCTTAAAAGAATAAAATTTTAATAAACTCTACTTACTCCACGCTCTTCAAAGATTCTACCATATCGATCTTCTTCAATTTGAAATACATGACTCCATTTACAAAGAAAGAAAATCCCAGCGTAAACAACATACTATAGATATAACTTGAAAAGTCAATGATTCTCCCAAACATTGCGGAATCTACTTCTACCGTTTCGATGATAAACCGATGCAGCAAAATTCCAATCACGATACCCGCCGCCATACCAACAAAAGTAAGAATGATATTTTCACGGTATACATAGGCGCTCACCTCTCCGTCATAGAACCCCAATACTTTCAGGGTTGCCAGCTCTCTGCGCCGCTCTGTAATATTGATATTATTCAGATTATAAAGCACTACAAACGCAAGCATTCCTGCAGACACAATCAGCACAATCACCACCAGGTTCAGGCTCTTTAACATGTCATTTAGCTGCTGCTCAATATCGTGAAGATAGCTGACATTCAGCACCGCGTCCTGCTTCAGTATCTTCTCACCGGTTTCCTCCATCTTGGCATTGGTCTCTCCCACCGTCTTAAAATAGATACAGTTCACAGTGAATTCTTCATCATAGATTTCTTCATACAAATTCCTGGACATATACATATAATGTCCCATATAATTTTCACATATATTTGCAACCTTTACTTTATGGTTCCCGAAATCCGTATCCTCAATCTCAATGGTGTCTCCCTCTTTCACATCCAGCATCTTTGCCGTCTTCTCACTCAGAATGACGCCGTCATCCCCAAGTGTATATTCCTCTTTGCCCACACGGTCATGGAATTTTACAAATTCATCTATCTGCCCCAAATCTTCCGGAACTGTCTGGTACGCTTCCCTCTTATTAGAATCATGAACCAGCGTCACCGTACGCATATTTACATCCAAAGACTCTTTGATGCCCTCTTCTTCCTCTATATAAGCAGACAGATTTTCCTTCTCTTCCTCCGTCACATTTTCCTGAAGGTATGCCATACCGTCATAAATTTGAATTTCCTCATACTGGATGTCCGCAATTTCGTAGATAGAATCCTTCAGTCCAAATGCAAACAACATCAGACCCATGCACCCGCCAATTCCAAACACCGTCATAAAGAATCGTTTCTTATAGCGGAAGAGATTACGTATCGTAGATTTCCACGTGAAACTCAAATGTTTCCAAATAAACGTAATTCTCTCCATAAATACACGTTTTCCACTCTTGGGTGACGGTGGCCGCATCAAAACTGCCGGCTGCGCCCCCAACTCTCTATAACACGCAGCTCCGGTTGCCGCCAGCGTACATGCCGTCGCAGCAACAGTAGCCATAACTGCATAATACATATTATATGGAACCAGGATATCATTCATATAAGGATAAATAATGCCATACGCATATATGATGATATAAGGAATCACTTTCTCTCCAACCAGGATCCCCAAAACACTGCCTCCAAGCGCGGCGGCCAACGCATACCCCAGATATTTAGACGCAATGGCAAACCTACCGTATCCCAACGCTTTCATCGTACCAATCTGCGTCCTCTGCTCTTCTACCATACGCGTCATGCTTGTCAGGCTAATCAGCGCTGCCACTAAAAAGAACAGTACCGGGAACACTCCTCCGATTGCCTTCATACGGTCTGCATTCTCCCCATAGCCGGAATACTCCGGCAGAACACTTCTGTCATATACATACCAAACAGCTTCTCCTACATTAGATAATTCTTTTTCCGCATCTGCAATCTTCTGTTCTCCACCTGCGATTTCTTCTTCTGACTCTTTCTTTCCTTCTTCATACTCTCTTTTCGCATCCACCAGTTCAGGTTCTTTTTCCGCAATTTCCGACTTCGCCTCTTTCAGCGTATCTTCCTGTGTCTTTAGCTCTTTCCGTCCGTCATCCAACTGCATTTGCCCATCCTGAAGCTGCCGGTATGCATCGTCAAGCTGTTCCTCCCCGGATTGCAGCTGCGCTCTGCTTCCATCCAGCTCAGCCTTTGCCGCAAGAAGCTGATTATACGCTTCATCCAACTGTGCCTTCCCGGCATCCAACTCGCTCTTCGCCCCATCCAGTATACCTCTTGTCGCATCCAGCTGCGCTCTGCTGTCCGCAAGAATCGCCGCTCCGCTATCCAATTCCTGCTGATAACCGGTTATCTCAGCCTCTCCCTGCCGATAAGCTTCTTCCGCCTCATCCAGCTGCTGCTTCAAAAGTTCTGCCTGCTGCTGCACTTGGACATCTTCGCTTTCTGCCATCTGATAATAAGTATCCCAACCCGCATCCAGCTCAGCCCTCTTAACTGACAGACTTTCTCTTCCTGCCTGAATCATCGGCTCATAAATAGCCTTCTGCTCCTCATAGGAGGCCTTTCCCTGCTGATATTCCGCTTCCCCTGCCGCATATGCTTCTTCCGCCTGCTGGTATTCCTGAGCTTTCTGTTTGTATACAGCTAAATTAGAGTTGTATTCTTCCAGTCCCTGATTGTAAGACTCCATCCCCTGACTATAAGCAGCCTTCCCATCCTCAAGCTGTCTTCTGCCGGATTCATACTGCTCCTTCGCATCATCCAATTCCTTCTGTTTTTCATCTAAAGTCGTTTTTGCCTCTGCAAGAAGATTCTCTCCTTCTGCAATCTGTTGCTTTGCATCCTGAAGCTGATTCTCGCCTTCCGTAATCTGATTCAGGGCATCTGCCAGCTTATTCTCAGCTTCCCACTTCCCATCAGTCAACTCTTTTCTTGCTTTGTCAAGTTCAAGATTTGCATCGTCCACAATTTCATTTCTTCGTATTTCTCCCCGCAGCCCTGTAATATCTTCAATATTTTGAATAACCTCATCAACCCGCTCTTCATAGTCATCACTGAAGGCCTCCAGCTCATCTGCTCCTTCCACCAATAAGTAAGCTTCCGTATAAACTTCCGATTTAAAAGTCTCTTCCGGTACAATCACAAATGCACTGACACTCCCTGTCCCGATCATAGCGCTCCCACGATTCAGAGAAATATAGCAGGAACTGCTTGCCTTCCCTACCACTTTCCATTCATCCGTTTTGAGAGTATCCTTAATGGACGTATCTGTACCGGATTCTACCCATATAAGATCGCCAACCTGATAACTGCTTCTGTCATCCACCAGACATTCCCCTTCATTTACGGGCATCCTTCCTTCTTCCACATCCACCTCATTCATCGTCGGAAGCATGGACATAATATGTAAAACCTTCTGATTCTCTTCTCCTTTACTCAATGCATCGACGCTATATCCGCCTTCTGCCAACTCTACACCATCCACCTCTTCCAAAGCCTCCAGGTCACTCTCTGTAATTCCCAGTGTGCTGATTACTTTGATATCCATCAGACGGTGTTCATCAAAATACGAATCTCCGGTATACAGCATATCTGGTTGGGCAGAACGGATACCCGAAAAAAAGGCAACTCCCATCGCCACGATTAAAAAGATAGATAAAAACCTGCCCGGGCTTCTGCGGACTTCCATATAGAAATCCTTTCGCATTATTTTATTATTCATACTCTTGGCTCCTTTTTACCACTCAATCGTCTCAACCGAAACCGGATGTCTGTTCACAATAATTTCTGCAACCTTTCCATTTTTAATCTTAATTACCCGATCAGCCATGGGAGCAATTGCCGAATTATGTGTAATCAGAATTACCGTCATCCCTCTTTCCCGGCAAGTATCCTGAAGAAGCTTCAGAATAGACTTTCCGGTATTATAATCCAATGCCCCTGTCGGCTCGTCACACAACAAAAGCTTCGGGTTCTTCGCAAGCGCCCTGGCAATCGACACACGCTGCTGCTCTCCTCCTGACAGCTGCGCCGGGAAATTGTCCAGGCGATCCTTAAGCCCCACCTCTCTGAGAACCTCCGCAGCATCCAGCGGTTCCTTACAGATCTGAAGGGCAAGTTCGACATTTTCAAGCGCTGTCAGGTTCGGCACCAGATTGTAGAACTGGAATACAAATCCAATATCATCTCTCCGGTATGCAGTAAGCTGCCTCTGGCTATAAGCTGATATATCCTCTCCATCCACTTCCACAATTCCGTCAGTGGCTGTATCCATTCCTCCCAGAATATTCAGAACAGTTGTCTTCCCCGCTCCACTCGGTCCTACTACTACAGCAAATTCTCCCTTTTCTATCTCAAAACTGATTCCATCCGCTGCTGCAATATCCACTTCACCCATATGATATACTTTCGTTACATCTTCCAGCGTTACAAATGCATTCATAGAAATCCTCCAAAAGTTGTATAATATTCATAAATATTCATTGTTTCCGTGCCTTATTTCTTATATAATAACATATGTAAGAATTATTTTGGTATAATTTATAAGAATTTTAGAAGGGAGATGGGGAAAATAAATACAGCTACAATCATTCCGGCAAAAACAGACGCAGAAATACAGGATATTGCCGTATTAGCAGACGAAATCTGGCATCAGCATTTTACAGACATTATAGGAGAAGCCCAGGTAAATTACATGGTAGAAAAATTCCAGTCCTACCCGGCACTCAAAGAGCAAATTGAAGAGGGATATGAATATTTTAAAGTATACAGCGGCCATACTTTTGCCGGCTACACAGGAATACACGAAGAAGATGGCGCTCTGTTTCTGAGCAAACTGTATCTTCATAAGAACTTTCGCGGACAACACTTAAGCACGGAAGTCTTCCGGTTTCTTACGGATCTGTGCCGCGAACGGAAATTATCCAAAATCTGGCTCACCTGCAACAAACATAACGAAAATACCCTGAATGTCTATCATCATTGGGGATTTATAACGGTCCGGGAACAGAAAGCAGATATCGGAAACGGATTCTACATGGATGATTATATTCTGGAATATAATCTTTAACCAGGGAGACCGGCTAAACAGGCCGGTAACCCTGGTTTTTTCTACAATCACTTTAAACATCTATATGCTCTTTGAAGTCTCTAATCTGCAAAAACAGTAATCTCTTCCGCCGCTTTTCTCTTCGGCTTCACCGGATCTATATCCGGATACCCGACACTGATTACGGATACAATCTCCTGGGTATCATCAATATGGAAAAATTCTCTGATTGCCGCTTCATCATAAAGTCCCATAACGAGCGTTCCCAATCCCAATTCCTTCGCTTTCAGACAAAGATTTGCCACCTGCAGTCCATTATCAAAATACTGAAAGCCTTCTTTTAAATGAGTCGAATAACTGCCATCCCTCTCAAATCCGCTTCTTCCTTTCACAACCGCAGAAACAATAAGTACGGGAGCATCCTTCACATTCTTCTGGTTGAAATCAGGCAGACACTCTGCCAACTGCGCCTTCTTCTCTCCATCAGCCACATAATACCGGGATACCTGACTGTTCTTCCATGACGGCGCCAATATCGCTGCCTCAATCAATTCCTTAATAACTTCCCTTGATACAGGCGTATCTTTATATTGTCTGATGCTCCTCCTGTTTTCTAAACATGCTTGTAATTCCACAGAAACTCCTCCTTCATTTTATAATGGAGAACGCCTTCTTATTCTTCAGCACCTGTTTCTCCCTGAACTATTGCCGCATAATCTCCAATACTGACATTCATTCCATTTTCAAAGCTTAAATCAAGCCCATCTTTCATCTGTTGAATTCCCTGCTGAATCGTCTCATCATTCAGGTCAATCATTGCCATCTCTTCATCTGTCAATCCCTGCATCTCCTGAACCAGAGCAAGACAGCACTGTGTCCTCTCTTCCTCGGATGCAGCCTCCCATTCTGTTTTCGTCCAATTCAAATACTCATTATCATAGACAGTTCCCGTAGGCTCATAAAGCTGCTCTATCGTATCCTCCGTCGCAAAGAAAGCTTCCATTAATTCTGTGGTATCATCTTCATTAAACTCATATAGCTTCTCATCTTCATCATAATCAATTCTGACCTGATGTACTTCCCCATCGCCAAAAGTCTGCTCGTCCATTGCATCTTTCAGCGCCTGCAAAACAATCCCTCCTATGTCAGAGGTATCTTCCGCACTTACAGCAGCTTCCATAGTCTTTTCATAAAAAATATCGAACACATCCGACGGATATACGGTTACATCGACAGTATAGTTCCCGTCGTCATCTTTTTCAGACCCTGTAATCTCATATTTTGCTGATGCCAGCACATCCTTAACAGCCTGTGGAAAATCATCTGTAAAACTTCCTCCCAGAACTTCTACTTCTGCAAACATCTCCATCATATCATCAATATTGGTGTCATATTCTTCCTGGACATCTTCCTTATCTCTTCCCAGTAATTCTGCATAATCATCGATATCTCCCTGCAGCTCTGCCCTAAGATATGCATCCACCGCCGCTTCAGCATCCAGCTCTTTCGCCCCACACCCTGACAACATAGCCAGCGACATCATGAGCGTCAATAAAATCATAATCCCCTTCTTACATTTTTTCATTCTCTTTTCCTCCTTTTCCATCACTTTTACAGCGGCAATACAAAAAACCACCGTTAGTTTTCAAATATTTTATCACATTATCCCCTGTAAATCTATCTTATTCTGACATATCACTGTGATTTCTTACACGCAAAAAAGAGAGCTTGAAGGGTAAAAACAGCTGTATTCTGCATAAGCGCCTTCTTTTTACTTCTTTTCATCCAACAGCATGACACCATCTGCAGGATTTCGGTCAATAGCGCCTACAATCCGGTGGGGAAAATAGGGCTCTTCCAGCCAGGCAATATCCTCTGTCGTCAGCTTTACAGCCAACGCTCCCACTGCATCGTCAAAGTAGTTAGCCTTCGTCGCTCCGATGATGGGAGCTGCGACACCTTTGGCCCAGTGCCATGCGATAGCAATCTGAGACATCTTTACACCATAACGCACCGCCAGTTCATGAACCCGGTTCACAATCTGCATATCCTGTTCTTGGGTACGGTCATATTTGCCCATGGCTACCCGGTCGGTACGGCTGCGAAGCGTATCCGCTTTCCACTCTGGCCGAGCCAGGTGTCCTGCTGCCAAAGGACTGTAGGGCATTAGAGACACACCCATCTGTTTACAAATGGGGATGAGTTCCCGTTCATCCTCCCGGTAGAGAAGGTTATAATGATTTTCCATGGCTTCAAACTGCGCCCAGCCGTGGTTGTGAGCTGCGAGCTGCATATTATAAAATTGATATCCGTACATAGCAGAAGCGCCCAGCGCCCGCACTTTTCCGGCTTGCACCAACTCATTCAGAGCTTCCATCGTTTCCTCAATGGGCGTTTCATAATCAAAGCGGTGAATGATGTACAAATCCAGATAGTCTGTTCCCAGCCGCCGGAGCGTCCCGTCGATTTCCCGGCGGATAGCCGGGGCAGACAATCTGCCGGGGTTGAAATAGACCTTGGAAGCAATCACAACCTTGTCACGGGCAATATTCTTTTTCAGCGCCCGCCCCAGATATTCCTCACTGGTTCCGGCAGAGTAACCGTTAGCCGTATCGAAAAAATTAATGCCAAGATCCAGAGCGTGCCTGACAAGCTGCTCCGTGCTGCTTTCATCCAATGTCCAGTCATGCATGGCTCCTGCCTTGCCGAAGCTCATACAGCCAACGCATAGTTTAGAAATTTGAATGTCCGTATTTCCTAAGTTTGTATATTCCATATTCGATCCCTCCAATTATCCGGCAGCCTTTTAGATGCAATCCGCCATCACTTCGCAATCCTTTTGATAAAAAGAAATCCCATAACAAAGAATGTCACTGTATCCTTCCGACTGAAGCTCTGCTATATTTCTTCTGCCTTCGTCAGATATCCCGTAAAATACAGAAAATTCCATAGATTCTCTCCACTCTCATACATATCTGCATAAGTAATCTCTTCATGTATAGGAATGTCCATTGTCTTTCCATCCAAAAGCATCTCAAGCTGTACCCGCATCTCCCGGTCAGCCCGTCCAACCATATCCTTAATAATCTCATTTGAACTGGTGTTAATCCAGTATGGACGCGGAAAAGCATGATGCCTGCCAAATTCTTCCGCAATTTCTTCTTTGAACTTGTAATATGCAGACTCAAAAGTACTCTGTTTTGCCGATTTCAGCGTCAAATTAACAACCGGGTATTTCCCCATCAAGCAACTCTTTTATGAGCATCGTTTTGTCTACATAATGATAATCATTTGTGATTAATTCTTCAAAATTATCCACACCGATTGGCATCGCTTTTCTCATATCAGATCACCTCTACTCGTTATCCAACTCTGAACATTTCATCAGTTTTCTATACAAACGAAGCATAAATAACATATAATTGTAATTATCAATAATAAAACGTGGAAAAGGAAAATCTTTATTTTACTCCCAAAATCATCTGCTATTCCGTTTGTAAAATGAACGGGAATAATTCCCGGCAAAAAAATATACTTATTTCTGCTCTCACTACATTTTACTACCTTTTTTCATCATCTTCAACAAAAATCCTACGCCAATAAAATACATTTTTACCTACTTTTCCACTACAAGTATCCATACCCCGAGGAAGGAAGCCACTCTGCCACATCAGTATATCCTTTTCTCTTCCTTTTTTTCTCTTAATCTTTGTACAAAAAAGAGCTCTTGACAATTTCTATTTCTTTATTTATAATTAGCTTATATAACTCATTTATATAAACTAATTATAAGGAGATAACGAATGCCAAAGCAAAGAATCACGAAAGAAATGGTTGTCAATGCCGCCTTTGAAATTGCAAGAAGCAGTGGGATGGAACAAGTTATGGTAAAAAATATCGCGGACAAAATCGGATGCTCTGTGCAGCCCATTTATAGTTACTGTAAAAATATGGATGGCCTGCGGCAAGATGTAATTCTGCAAGTCAATCGTTTTATACAAGAATATGTAGCGGCTCATATTAACAAAGACGATTTGTTCCGCAGTACAGGAAAATCATACATTCAATTAGCCAAAGAAGAACCTCACCTATTTAAGATTTTTATTTTACACCAACGCCAGGGAATCTCCTCGCTGGATGATTTATATCAAGCAGAAACCAATCCACAGCTTGCCGAAATCATTGCCGACAAATTACACATCAGTACAACACATGCCAGACAACTGCATTTAAATATGTTGATTTATACGATTGGCATCGGTACGATTTTCTCAGTAACAACACCGGGCATTTCAGCGGATGAAATATTTGCACAGCAAGAAACTGCCTATGAAGCATTTTTAAAACAGGCATTGGAGGATAATCATTAATTATGACAAAAGGAATTATCATTTATCAGTCAAAATATGGTGCTACAAAAAAGTATGTTAAGTGGCTTCAGGACATGACCGACTTCCATTGTGCGGAAATATCAAAAACATCAATGAGTGAAGTCTCACAATACGGAACCATCCTATTATGCGGCGGCGTATATGCTTCCGGAATAGCAGGATTATCGTTTTTAAAGAAGAATATCGAGAAACTGAAAGATAAAAGAATAGCTGTATTCTGCGTAAGCGCCTCTCCCTATGACGAAAATGCCTTGAAAGAAATCAAGGCACATAATTTAACGGGCAGATTGAGCGATATTCCGCTTTTTTATGGAAGAGGCGCATGGGATGAAAGCAAAATGAAATTCATGGACAGGACCTTATGTAAAATGCTGAAAAAATCCATAGCCAAAAAGGATCCCGATACATATGAGCCGTGGATGAAGGCTCTTATGTGCGCCGACGGAAAAAGCTGCGATTGGACAGATAAAAACTACTTAATCCCACTCATGAAGTATTTGCGAGAAACCATATAGGTTTGTAAGAAATTTTTCTATTTCTTTTCATCAACCGTTGATATTGGAGCTGTTTCATCTAATTCTGAAAACTTTGAGTTTTTTTGCATTCATTGCCTTAAAAAATGTATTTTGAGTTATTTCTTCTGCATAGGACTAATTTTTTATAATTGTCATAACATATGAATATACTTGCAAATAGTATGAATGATACAGTTTTTCGTAATCCAGAACTGCTCACCTCCTTCTTCTCATAGGTTAGTCGAAGAAAAGATAGTTTCGTTACAAATATTTTTAAATTTTCATAGAACGGAGTTCTCTCCGTTTTCTTCGTTACCCTTTCATCATAACGCGTTCTGAATGATATGCAAGTCACAAAAAATCGCTATCTGTGCGTCATTTGCGGATTTGCGCGAAAAAATGGCAGCCCATAAAGGACTGCCATTTTCGTATATCAAATTACCTCATCACCCAATCCAATAATAATAACACGTCCGATTGGGTCATTCCCATTCTATGGCGATTGTATCATCACTCCACTTCATCCTTAAAATGGTTTGCCGCATACCGCAGGATTATCTGCTGCGCTTTTTCTTATGGGTGTAAACGGTTGTACCGGTCAAAGCCGCGCCAGCCACAAGCATTAGGAAGATCCACAGTGCAATATTGCTGTTATCGCCCGTCTTCGGACTATTGCTGCTTTTGCCTACATTGCCGCTTTTGCCTGCATTGCCACTTTGTTTACCTGAACCTGTAGGAGCGGCTGTTTTGTAATTCGGGTCGGAAGCGCCGCAAACCGTGCACGTTCCATCTTTGTAGCTGTGCGTAAGTTTTGAAATAGTCTCTCCCTTTTCAAGAACCTCACCGCAGTCCTCGCAAACCTTATCTCCGGTATAGCCTTCGGTGGTACAAGTGGCTTCTTTTTTGTTTTTCAGCTCTGCTTTCCCGTGTCCTCTGGCTTCGATAACCGTTTCTTTCTTTGTAATCTCCTGTGTCAGTTCTTCATCGCGGAAATATTTGCCACAGGTCTCGCAGTACCAGTATTCATTATTTCCCTCATCGGTGCAAGTAGCGTCTTTGCCGGAAATATGCTTGCCCTGATGGTTGTGGACAGGCTCAAGCTTTTCCTCCGCCACGTATCCGCATACGGTACAGTGCCTGTCGGTCTCCTCGGTGGCGGCCTCTACATTCCAGGTATGGTTCTCGCCCGCGTCCTTTGTACCGCAAACGGTGCAGACATGGTAATGTTTCTCCGCATCTGCATGTTCTTCCAGATAATCGGCCGACCAGGTATGATCCACCTTCGGAATCACCTTCCAGGTATTCAGGTCGGTAATCTCTACCGTGCAGCTTTCGTCCTCAAAGAATTTGCCGCAGGAGCAGCTATAATATTCTTTGCTGCCATCTTCCGTACAGGTGGCATCTTCCCCGACAACATACATACCCACATGGACATGTCCAAGCTGTGCCTCTGCCACGTATCCGCATACAGTGCAGTGCTTGTCGGTTTCCTCGGTGGCGGCCTCTACATTCCAGGTATGGGCCTCGCCTGCGTCCCTTGTGCCGCAGACGGTACAGATATGGTAGTGTTTCTCCGCATCTGCATGTTCTTTCAGATAATCGGCTGACCAGGTATGATTCAGCTTCGGAATCACCTTCCAGGTATCCAGATCGGTAATCTCTACTTTACAGTCCGCATCCTCAAAGAATCTTCCACAAGAGCAGCTGTAATATTCTTTGCTGCCCTCCTCGGTGCATGTGGCATCTTTCCCGGCAACATACTTGCCCACATGGACATGCCCAAGCTTTTCCTCCGCCACGTATCCGCATACAGTACAGTGCTTGTCGGTTTCCTCGGTGGCGGCCTCTACATTCCAGGTATGGGCCTCGCCCGCATCCTTTGTACCGCAGATGGTGCAGACATGGTAGTGTTTATCCGCATCTGCATTTTCTTTCAGATAATCGGCTGACCAGGTATGATTCAGCTTCGGAATCACTTTCCAGGTATCCAGATCAGTGATTTCTGTTGTGCCCTCGGCATCGCTAAAATGCTTACCGCAAGTATCGCAAGTCCAGTACTCCGTATTGCCCTCCTCGGTACAGGTCGCAGCTTTCGCCGGGGTATGGGTCAGTGTATGGCCGGTTGCGGAAATGACCGTATCGGCAAGTATGATTTCTGTCTTACCATCGGCATCGCTGAAATATTTTCCACACGTTCCGCAAGTCCAGTACTCCGTATTGCCCTCCTCGATACAGGTCGCGGCTTTCGCCGGGGTATGGGTCAGTGTATGGCCGGTTGCGGAAATGACCGTATCGGCAAGTATGATTTCTGTCTTACCATCGGCATCGCTGAAATATTTTCCACACGTTCCGCAAGTCCAGTACTCCGTATTACCGTCCTCGGTGCAGGTGGCGGCTTTCGCTTCGGTCTTCACCGCATTGTGTCCGAGCATCGAGCCTGCTTTTTCACGGGTATCTGTCTTGCCGCAACGGTCGCATTCTGCCGTTTCTGTTCCGTCTGCCGTACAGGTAGCATCGTTGTTGTACACATAGTTTGTGAAGCTGTGATTATCCGGGTCGACGTCGCCGTATTGCCTTCCGCAGTCGTCGCACACCACCGGATCTGTACATGTAGCTGTTCCGCCCGCATGGGTGTGTTCGCCGATACGGACATATTTGTAATCGTAAAGTGTGCTCATTGCATCGGTGTCAAAATTCACAGTCGTATCATAAGGAGATTCTGCTCCTTTATTAAAATGTACGGCGGCTGAACCGTCATGGTTCGCATCATCCACCTTTAACTCCACGAGCTTTCCGGAAGCGGGAGTCATACTGAAGGCGATGTTATCTGTATTACCAGTGCTGTAATTGTAAAATCGTATTCCGCCATCAGCAGTTATTTCGGATGCCTCCACATTCAACTGGCAAACCACGATTGCGGGATCGCTGACAGCGGCTGCTCTCGATATGTTAACTGTTGAATTTTTTGCATCAAGCGTTTTGTCTACGACTATTCCTTCACAAGTGCCACCGACAGCTATTACGGTACTGTCTGCGACCGTCATATTGCCCTCTACACAAATCATCGCAGTATCTGTGGCGCTTTCCGCCGTAACATTACTGCCGTTTCTGATTACAACATCCCCTTCATAGGTATAGATTACATAACTTCCGTACTCTCCTATAACAGTTGCTTTTACTGCCGAATTATCAATGAGAATACCGCCGTCAGCAGCCCATATTGCGTTTCCATCGCCTGTCGTTGCCGTCACATCGCTGCCACCTGTGATTTCGATGAAATTAGCATACATAGCCGGATTGTATGAGGTTTCTCCGTTTGCAGTTACGACGGAGCCGTCAATCTTGATTCCTCCGGGGGAATAGAAAGCGTTTCCATCGCCTGTCGCTGCAGTCACATCGCTGCCACCCGTGATTTCGATGCCGGTTGCTGCCCACAGCGTCGGATAACCAGATGACGCTGCTTGTACTGTTACGTCAGAATTATTTATTTTAATCCCACCGCTAGTTATATAGAAAGCATTCGTTTCTGAACCCTTTGTTGTAGCAGTAACGGTACTGTTGACAATGTTCAGATCTATATCACCCTGGTTCGGATCGTTTTGAGTGTCTATAACAATCGCTGTGTAATTGGCCGCATTTATCTCTACGTTTGCTTCCTCTATAGTCACATTGTCATAGGTAGAGATACCAACCGTGTAATCGCCCAAGGCATTGATTGTCAGCTTGCCGTCTCCGGTGATAATCAGCTTGTCTCGGTAATATATCCTATTCCCTGAAACAGTTCGTCTAGATCCCTGTAAACGAATAGCGTTGTACTGTGGCGACTCGATAACGCTGTCTCCCGCAACATTGATAGTCAAAGTTTTTTGTTCATTGCCATATGTCATAATTCCCGCTATTTTGGCATTGTCAAGCGTCAAGGTACATGTAGACGCGTCGTACGATACCGTTCCGCCGTCTCCAAGGACGTCGCTGGCGTTCATGTTTGTAACTCGGATATTGTTGTATCCCGATTCGGCATATATATACAGATCATATTCTTCAAAAACAGGCAGCACTTCTATTTTAGCCGTGTCAGATACCGTTTCGGCGGTCGTGCCGCCTAATGTATTCGTTACAACGCAATAGTAGTATGTCGTCCCTTCCGCCGATATATCGGGCGTATAACTGCTATTCGTTTCTTCGTCAAGCTTTGTGCCGCCGGAATTGCTGTCAGTCATATTGCTGTACCACTGATAGCTGAGCGTACCGCCATCGGAAGCGCTTGCTTCTACGCTGATTGTATGCACCGTATCGCCGATAATATAAGTCTCGTCCTGCGGCTGAGACGTTATCGCAGGTGTTCCGGCAATATTACTAGAGACGGTAAGGTCAACCGGCTGAAATGCGCTGGCATAGTCGGTTTTATAATCGCCGTTATATTGCTCGCTGAACACCTTGAGGGTATAGCTGCCCGGTTGAAGATCAACGGGTATGATGACACTTGCTGTACCGCTTTCGCTGTTCCTAGCAATATTTCCGTAGTAAAGGACAGTATCGCTGCTGTCGCAAAGCAGGACGGAAACATATTCGTTGTCGCCTGTCTGCGCACCAGAATAAGTAATCTGTACGTTGTCGCCCGCCGATGCGGAAACACTTGCCTGCCCGTCCACATTGGCTGAAAAACTGCGACTTTCGTCCGGTAACGTCAGTTTCCAGTCCGTTCCGGTTGTGCCGACTGCTGTTAGGTTGCCATCCACCGCCGTATCCGCTTTGCCGCCGACTGTGGCAGATGAGAAGAGAACAGCGTCCAGCTTCAGATTAAAAGCAGGGCGTGCGGCGTAATTGCTACTTGCAATGGTCTTAGACACCGCGCCACCATCAATCACAAGCCCCACATCATCACTCTTGTCGAAAGCAGGCGACCGCAGCCACCAGAACCATGAATCTCCATTTTTATACGTTGCTTTTAATTCATCCGCTCCATCATATGAACTTAAGTAATCACTGGCTTCTCTTGCCGATAAGAAGAATACCTGATCTTGATCTAACTGGCTCTCTCCCCAACCAACGCCATATAAGGATTCAACATTATCTGTTTTTGTTAACGCCTTGATTCCGGTCTGTTCCCCTGTTGCAAAAGAACTTTTCACAAAGTTCTTACACCACTCCTGCGCGTCACTGTTCTGCCAGATGTTGGTCTGTCCTGCAGCTTCAAACTGAATATCCTTCAGCAGATATTTTGACAGCAAAAACATTCCATCGCTACCGGTATTATCGTTTTCAGCGTCGAGTACCTGCCACTGGATGGCATCGCCTTGCGTATATCCGTTTATCTCGCTGTCGCAGGTCCCGTAATAAACGCTGTCTCCCTTTTTGATGGCACTTGTGCCAAGTTGTATGGCTTTGCCTGTGTCTGTTTCCACTGCAAATGCTGCTGCCGGCAATAGCCCTGCCAGCAGGCAAAAGCAGAGCAATGCCGAAAATAATCGTTTTTTCATGTTGTGTCCTCCTTTTTTGCTCTTGGCTTTGGTTCTTTTGGATTTCCTGCCAGAGCATCTTGATTCATTCCTGCATACCCCATCAGAGATCCGGAGAATTGGTGATAGTGGCTGCCGGAGCCGCAATCAATGCTGGCCGGTTTGACCTGTTCCACTTCTCACCCTCCCCCTTGGTTAGCGGCGGTTCTATGCTCGCACTTATATTATACAGAAAAGAAAAAGGGAAGACTATTACCCATTTTGACCCCCAAAATGGGTGACCCCCGAAATCCTTTTCGGGGGTCACTTTGCCTATAAAAGCATATACTTTTTGAGGTCTTTTCGGTTCTCCACATTCAATTTACGCATGGCCTCGGAAATGTGGCTTTTGACCGTATTTACTGATATTTTCAGGTGTTTTGCGATCTCCTGTGTCGTCCAGTCACGGGCAGCAAGCATGGCAATCGCAAACTCCGTGGTGGTTAAATCGTCCGCCACATCATGCCCTGTTATGGGGTTATGAACTCTACGCCAGCCCGAAGAGAAACGATAGGTAATGTCGATAATCCTCTTAAAATCTTTCGGCCATTTTGGTTTAATGACCGCTTCCAGCATAGCCCCCAAAAGCCCGTGGTGTTCTCCAAAGCCCTCGATCAAATCATCGAGGCGGGCAAGCTCCCACGCAGCCAGAAGATGGGCCTTCGCTTGGTCAGGCTGTTTCATGCTCATGTAGTCCATGACCGCTGCCAGATGCAGGTAGATAGCGGGAATCGGGTAGCTGGATGCGCCCATAGCCAGGGTAGCCGTCACCAATCCCGCGCTTTTGGCGTATTCTCCTTTCAAATAGAGATAATGGGCCTGCACATACAGGGCATAAGCGCGAACTCCCGGCGGCAGCAAAGGCAGGAAGCTGTCGGCCTCCGGCATTTTCTCCGGCAGCGGCAAATGTAAAAGCACCATCCCCATTGACGCGCTAAAGGCCGACGCCGCCCGAAACTGGGACGACTTTTCCCCCGCAGCGGCGAGGGAAGCGTTCAGCTCCCCCCAGGGCAAAACGCGTCCGCTGTATCTGCCCCATAGGGAGATTGGCATAGGCATAGATCAGACAGGCAGAGAACCGCGCTCCCATGTCGGGGCTGGTGAGATAGGCTTCCGCCTCTTTTGCCGCCGCTTCCGGCTGTCCGCTGAAATAGTGATACTCCGCCATAGCGATGTCCCGCCGTGGGCCTGCCGCCATCGCTTCCACCGTTTCCCGACAATGTCCCGGCGCAAAAGCCGTATTCATTAAGGGCATCAGATTTGTGTAGTCAATCCCGCCCGCGTCTGCTTCTTTTGCAGAGGGTTTTGTCTGCCGTCTGGTCCGGCGCGGGTCTTTGGGTTTTTCCGCGTCGGCAGGAACCGCCCAGGCATTTCCGATTTTCTGTGCGCCGGGGATACGTCCCTCCGCGCAGTATTGGTTGATCCTCCGTTCCGACACGCCCCATTTTTCCGCTGTTTCCCGGAGAGAAAGATATTGTTTCATGCTGCCACCGCCTTTATATCTGCAGATTGTTTTCCGCTTGTTTTCGCCCTCTATTATATTACGAAATATCGTATACTTTCAAGTTTTGTGCGGCGCTTTTTTGTGTATTTCAATCTCACTTCTTTTCAAATAATAATTTTCTCTACTTGATACGAACGTAGTAATACTGTTTACAAAATCCCGTTATGGACAAGAGCCTTTATACTGTGCCGTTTTCAGAAGATTCCAAAAAGCCGGACTCCACAATTAATCCTCTGTTGATGTACGGCTTCCAATAAGATGATCGTCCATATGCTCGAAAATTTCTCTTACAGTAAGAGGCTTTCTTCCTGTAAGCTTCTCAAAATCATCTGTCAACACCGCCATTTGGTTTTGACGAATTGCCCTTCCAAATGTAACCATTCCATCTGAACAGAATGGAAAATTTGTAGCAGTCTGAGCCCACATATCATCCGTTGTTCTTGGTACGCCAATTGAATCGAAAAATGCATACTGTTCATCATCGCTGATTGCTACATATTTTACATCATGTCCAGTAACATCATTAGCGATTGCAATGTATTCACCAATTGTAAGAAGTTCTGCTCCATTGACATCAATTACCCGATCCTGCCAGTCAGACATTGCGGCATATGCGCAAGCAACTGCACAATCGTCTCTTGAAATGTAAGCCATCTTTCCATCTGCCATATTATTTGCAAGTACATTATCTGTATTGGTATATGCATTGATGTAGTTTGAAACCATTGCCTCTGCATATTGGGAATCCCTTAAGAACAGATAGTGAATTGGCTGTTCTTTAACATAAGCTTCAAACCATACATGGTCATTTACCTCATATGTATCAATATCGGGCTCTCCGGCGCCTACAATTGATGTATACACCAGGCGATTCACACCGGCCTTAACCGCTGCATCAAGCGCTCTCTTCTGAGCTGCTCTTCTCTTTGGTCCTACGAAGGGCATTGAAATAAGCACCATTGTATCTATTCCTGTGAAAGCCTTTACCAGCCCCTCTTCATCGTTGAAGTCCGCAATCCTCTTCTCAACATCTACATCTTTGTACTTTTCAAGTCCTTTTTCTGTTGGCGCTGCAAACACAAGATTCTCGTGCGGCCATTTCTCTAAAAGAACCGCAGCTGCCTTTCCCCCAAAATTACCGTCTACACCGTTAAGCAAAATCTTCATTTTGAATACCTCCTAAGTATTTGTGGTAGTGTCAAAAACTACCTGTTTTTTTGTACTAAAATCTAATAAAAACCTTGATTTTTAGGGAAATCTGCAATAAAAAGAG
>NZ_JAOQJU010000024.1:4610-49020 GCF_025567385.1 Dorea acetigenes | reverse complement strand
CATTGCTTTTTTATTTGCAAAAGTGATGAATGCCTTGAAAATATAAGGTTTTAAAGAAAAATAGGACTGTAAAACTTTACAGTACCCAATCAATTTGGAGGAATGGATAATGAAAAAAACATTGATTAACTGGTTAGGACTTTTAGGTGTTATATCGTTACTGTCCTATACCGCAGCAGTAATTTTTTCTCCTGTTGCATATCCCGGCTATGACTGGATAGCACAGGCGGTTAGTGATTTAAGTGCTAATAATGCTCCGTCTAAAATGCTATGGGAACAATTATCGTCTTTATACGGAGTGTGCGGGATTGTTTCAATTATGATGGTCTGCGTATTTGTTCAGGGGAAACTGAATAAGACGATCCGTATAGGTATTTATCTTTTTACTGTGATGAATTGGATATCGAATGTAGGCTATGCCATGTTCCCGTTATCAGATAGCGGCAATGCAGGGGCTTTTCAAGATATTATGCACATTTATGTGGTCACAGTACTTGTTGTTCTTTTTTCGATAATTTCTCTTGTTGTTATTATGATTGGCGGATATCGGGATAAAAATTATCGTTCCATAGCAATATGGGCGACTATAGCATTACTTTTCATGTTTGCAGGAGCAATCGGTACAAATATAGTTCCGAGAGATTTTTTCGGTATTCCAGAGCGTTTCAGTGTGTTTGCTGCTACGGGATTTAATGCTGTATTGGGAATTTACCTGTTTCGTGGTTTTGAAGGGAGTAGTGAAAGATGCATTATGCAGTTCACGGACATACGGCAGCAGAATTGATTTATGAACGAGCTGATGCCGACAAGCCACACATGGGACTGACCACTTGGGCGGCAGCACCGGAAGGTAAGATTGTAAAAAGTGATGTGAGTGTTGCGAAGAATTATCTTTCAGAAAAGGAAATGCGTTCATTAGAGCGTATCGTTTCGGCATATCTGGATCTGGCAGAGGACCGTGCAGAGCGACATATTCCGATGATGATGGAGGACTGGGCAAAGCGTCTGAATCTATTCCTGATGGCAGATGACAGAGAGGTACTTCAGGATGCAGGTAAGATCACAGCAGAAATTGCCAAGCTTCATGCTGAGACTGAATTTGAAAAATATCGTGTTATTCAGGACAGAGTGTTTATGTCTGACTTTGATAAGTATATGCTGGAATTGGAAGAAAATGCAAAGAAGTAATAAGATTGCTTTTCTCTTTCAATGCCGGATTTTCAGGCATAATAAGTTCGAGTGCATGGAAGTCAGACCATCAGTTAGGTCTAAAAATAGCCGTTGACCTGTTTTTGTAGGAAGAACGGACAAGGTTGAGGCCGTGATATGGATAGCGGAATGTATCAATGTTTTTTGGCTACAGAATTTGTAGGTATGTTTCCGCAAACAAACGTAGATATTTTGGTACATACCATATTAGTCTGGACAGGTTCCCGATGGCTGACATCAATTTGGATCTATTGATCTATGTGGAGACGGTCACTCTTCTTGTGTCTGGTAAAATGGCCTTATTTTTTTGAAAAGCGGTTTGTTATGACCATTGGTGAGTTTTCTGTGATAACTGGAATTAGCGCATATACACTGCGCTATTGCGAGAAGAAAAGCCTGTTTTGTGTAAGTAGGGACAGCATTGGAAGACGGGATTACAGTGAAGACGACACGATGGCAGAGCGGATGGAACTGCTGATACAGCACAGAAAGTCTGTGGTGGGAGAGACGAGGAAGTGAGGAGGAGATATATTTTGAAGGATTTTGTAAAATCGGATTTATTGGAGTCTGATATAGAATTAAAATTGGCAGATTGTCCGGAACAGGTATCTGCTATTGTAAGGGAAACAATACAAAAAGTGTATCCTCACTATTATCCGTCAGGTGCAGTGCAGTTCTTTCTTGATCTGCACAGTGAAGCAAGGATTAAAGAAGTGATGTCCTACGAAGAAATCTATCTTGCGATGGTACAAGAAAACATCATAGGAACCGGGAGCATCCGGAAGAATGAGATTTGTAGATTGTTTATTTTACCGGAATATCAGGGAAAAGGATATGGAAGCAGATTGATGGATTTACTGGAAGCACGGATTTTTGAAAATTATCCAAAGGTTCATATAGACGCTTCTTTCCCGGCGGAAAGTATGTATCTGAGACGAGGGTATCAGATTATTTCGTATGAAAAAATGGAAACAGAAAACGGAGATTTCCTCTGCTATCATACGATGGAAAAAGAGCAGGCAAATGAAGTGCTGGCGAAAGGTGAGATCAGCCAGAGCCAGTATGATGCGCTCCAGAGGGATTTAGATGAAATAATAGATGACTTAGGAGAGTATGTTCGCTATAATGAAAGAGATAAATTGAAATTTGAAGGGAAGTGTAAAAATGGCAATTTCAAATATAAAAGAAATTATCAGTAGTGATATTCACAAAGTTTGGGAAGCTGTTTTAGCTGTTGATAAATATAGTACATGGCGAAGTGATTTAAGTAAAACAGAAATCATAAATGAAAAGCAGTTTATTGAGTATGCAAAAAATGAATATGCCACTACATTTACCGTTACAGTTGTAAAGCCATATAAACGCTGGGAGTTTGATATGGAAAATAGCAACATGAAAGGTCATTGGGTAGGTATTTTTACTTCCAAAGGAAATGATACTGAAATAGATTTTACAGAAAATGTAACACCTAAAAAGTGGTTTATGAAACCATTTGTAAAATTTTACTTAAAGAAACAGCAGACGCAATTTGTTTTGGATTTAAAGAAGGCATTAGAGTAATAAATTTCAGCTTTTAGAACTGAATTCCAATGAATTGTTGTTTGATAAAAATAATAATGTTGCGTATAAAGCATTGCAGGAACTACAAAAAGAAAGTGAAAAAACGAACTCCGTTTATATTTATATGGACAGGTTAGGCGATATGCTTGACAGCGATAATTCTTATATTCGTACAAGGGGCTTGTGGACGGTGTCTTTTATATTGAAAAAATTTTAGAAAAAGATTTCTAAAAGTTATTGACTCTAACATTACGTCATAGTTTATGCTAAAATTACCACAAGGAAAGAGGTGATTTACAATGATGACAGTACATGAAGTCAGTAAAATATCGGGAGTAAGTATACGTGCTCTCCATCACTACGATTATATCGGTCTTCTGCCGGCCACAGAAGTAACCGAAGCAGGTTATCGCCTATATGATGAAGTGGCGTTGGAACGCCTGCAGCATATTTTGCTTTTCAAGGAATTGGAGTTTTCATTGAAAGATATTAAGGAGATTCTGGATAGTCCTGATTTTGACCAAAGTAAAGCATTGGAACAGCAGATTCATTTGTTGGAACTTCGGAAAGAGCATTTACAGAATCTGATTGACCTCGCACGTGGAATTAAAATGATAGGAGTGAAACAGATGAGTTTTGAGGTATTTGATACAAAGAAAATTGATGAGTATGCTGCTCAGGCAAAAGCATCATGGGGTAAGACAGATGCATACAAAGAATTTGAGAAGAAATCAAAAGGACGAAGTAAAGAAATACAGCAGAAATTAAATGTGGAAATGATGAATATCTTCGCGGAGTTTGGGAAAATAAGAGATAAAACACCAGACAGTAAGGAAGCTATTGCATTGGCAAAGAAATTGCAGGATTATATTACAGAAAATTATTACACTTGTACAGATGAGATTCTTCAAGGGTTGGGTGAAATGTATGCTGGAGGCGGAGATTTTACCACCAATATAGATAAGGTTGGCGGAAAAGGTACAGCAGTTTTTGCATGTGAGGCAATTAAATCTATGATTGCTTCAAAATAGTATGAAATTTATTTTATGTTAGCATCAGTCATTCGGTTGGCCGGTGCTTTTTTATTGGAGAGGTGTTGCTTTTGTACCCAGTTAGTGAAGCGTTCCTGTCGGCGATGCAGGAGAACACGAGAAGGTATTACTGGACGGGGAAGATGCATTGGTGGTGTATAGTGCTGTCATTTGAGTTACTTGACATGAAAGAGCAGGAGGTGTTATCGTGAATAGAGAAAAAATTCCGGAAAAGAGCAGGAGAGAAAAATGGTTACGATAAAAGAAATCGCGGAACTGGCAGGTGTGAGCACTACGACTGTCTCCAACGTAATCCACGGAAAAACAAAAAAAGTTTCTCCGGGGACGATACAGAAGATTGATAAACTGATTAAGGAACTGGGATATGTCCAGAAGATGGGGCTTCGGGTCCTGAGCAAAGAAAATTCCCAGCTCATTGCGGTGGTCATCAACAGTCACCGGGAATTCAAGGATTCCATTCTCGGTGATCCATTTTACGGACAGATTTTGGGATTTATTGAAAAATATGCGCGGGAATTAGGGTATTATGTAATGTTTTATTCCGCAAAAGATATGGATCAGATTTTTCAGATGGTCATGGGGTGGAATATCGACGGTGTAATCGCGGTTTCCTTCAGCAAGAGAAACTGCGAGAAAATATATCAACTTACAAAAAAGCCGATCGTGTCCATCGATGCATATGGAGAGTTGGAAGATCAGCAGGATAAACAGGTATTGAATATCGGTCTGGACGATGAGAGCGGCGGCTATAAGATGATGAAATATCTGTTGGGGTGCGGGTATCGGCATATCAAAGTCTGTGCAGCAAGGGACAGTGGTGTGGATCATCTGCGTTTTGTGGGGGCACAAAACGCGGTGCGGGAATTACAGGAAGAGAAGGGGAAATTACAGTTTGTTCCCCTTGGAATGGACTGGACGAAGCGGAAGGAAAATTATGCATGGCTGATGCAGCGCAGACAATCGGAGACGGCGCTGTTCTTTCTGGCAGATATGTATGCGCTGGAGGCGATTAGCTTTTTTTGCGATCATGGACTTCGAATCCCGGAGGATATGGGAATTGCAGGTTACGATGATATCAGTTTTTCAAGAATCGCGACACCGCGCCTGACAACAATACATCAGGATGTGGAAAAGAAGGCACAGCTTTCTGTGCAGCTCCTGATGAAAAAGATACAGGGCGAGGAGCTTGCGGGAGAGGGGGATGTGAAACTTCCGGTGACATTGGTTGTGCGGAAATCCACAAAAAATCAGAATTAATAAGAAACAAGGAGCAGGATACTTTGAAAAAAGTGTTGCCTGTTCTTTTTTTGTGCAGAATATATAAAAATGTATAAAAATATTTGTTGAAAAATATGGTTATCTACATAACCTATTTACAGGATAATAATTAGATGATATATTCAAATTACAGTAAGTTATGTACATAACATAAAGAAAAACCAAGCAGGAGGAGCGAGCTTATGAAGCAGATATTAATCGCTACACACGGAAAAATGGCATCCGGAATCCGGTATACGGCTGAGCTGATCGTGGGCAGGTCAGAAGAAATCACTACGATAGATGCCTATGTAAATCCGGAAGATGATATAGAAGCGCAGTTTAAGGAATATTTCGCAGATCATGAAAAAGACAGGATTTTTGTTTTTACCGATCTGATGGGCGGCAGTGTCAATCAGAAGCTGATGAAGTATGCCGAATCTGAAAATGTCACACTGATCACAGGAACTAATCTGGCTGTTTTGATGCAGGTCATGATGTCGGATGAGGATGTGACGGATGTGGAAATCGAAGAATTTATCGATGAGGCGAGACAGGAGCTGCAGTGGGTACATCTGGAAACGGAGAAGAAGACAGTTATTGCAGAAGGGAAAATACCTGCCTCGGAAGCGGAAACAGGAGCAGAGCAGAAAGAAGAAAAAGAACAGTTTCAAAATTCCAGTGCAAAAATTGCAGCGCTTCGAATCGATGACCGTCTGATCCATGGTCAGGTTGCAATGACATGGACGAAACACCTGAAAGTCAACGGAATCATTGTAGCAAATGATGACGCGGCAAATGATAATACACAAAAAATGGCTTTGAAAATGGCTGTTCCATCAGGAATCAAAGTTCTGATCAAACCGGTGGATGAGGTGATCCGTGTCCTGAATTATCCGAAAGCTTCCCAAATGCGGCTTCTGGTATTGACAAGAACGGTGAAGGATGCGCTGCGGATTCGCCGGCAGGTTGGAAAAATTGAATTTCTGAATTTGGGAAACACAGGGCGGTTTGACGGAATCGATATTTCAGAAAAAACAGTTCTTACATCTACGATCATGCTGACCGCAGAGGAAAAAGAATGTTTAAGGGAACTGGCAGGGTTGGATCCGGGTGTTTGTATGCAGCAGGTTCCAAACGATGAAAAGAAATTTGTAAAAGATATTTTGGATAAATTGGAAACAGAGTGTTAAGCGTTGGAAAGAAATTAGAAAAACAGGAGGAAAAATTATATGTTACAGGCGTTTTTGGTTGCACTGGCAGTCTTTGTCTGTGTAGGCGGAGCGGAACTCGCCGGGTTTACAATGTTAAACAGGCCGATCGTCATCGGCCCTTTGGTTGGATTATTTTTAGGTGATCTTCATACAGGAATTATAGTGGGTGCATCCCTGGAAGCGGTTTTCATGGGTGTTGTTAATATAGGCGGAGCCTCAGCGGCAGAGCCGGGGATTGCCACTGCGGTGGGAGCGGCATTCGCAATTATGTTGGGGAAGGAACCAGAAGTTGCCCTGACACTGGCGCTCCCCATCGGAATTTTAGGACTTCAGATTAAAAATGTTTTATATATTTTTATTGTCGGTATGTTTGCCAAACATTTTGATCAGCTCGCTGCGGAGGGAAAAGAACGAAAGATCGTTCTGCTGCATTATGGATTGTGGGCGGTCAACTGGGCTCTGTATTCGGTGGTGGCCTTCCTTGGCGTCCTTCTGGGATCTGATGCAGTCAGCGCATTGCTGGATGCGATCCCGCAGGTGATCATGAATGGTCTGAGCGTGTGCGGCGGGCTGCTCCCGGCGGTCGGTATGGCAATGCTGATGAAGATGCTCTGGGATCAGAAAATATGTATGTTTTACTTCCTTGGATTTGTATTGGCGGCATATCTGAATCTGCCGCTGATCGCTTTGGCCGTTCTGGGCGTTATCCTTGCAGTCACAATGGGAATGAACGATTACCGGATGAGCCAGCTTGCAGCACAGCGGGTCGCTGCAGTTTTGGATGGGAAGGATGATGTTTTCCAATTAGATGAAGAAGAGGAGGAATTTTTTGCATGAGTAATTTAACAAAATCAATCCCGGCTGACGAGAGAAAAATGTTGAGAAAAGTATTTTGGCGTTCCTTTACCTTATATGCGGCGGTCAGCCCGGCAAAACAGGGTGCATCTGGCTTTTGTTATTCCCTGATGCCTTTTATCAATAAATTTTACAAAGAGGATGAAGAAGGGAAGAAGGCAGCGCTGACCAGAAGCATGTCATATTTTAACACAACAATTCCGCTTTCTACCTTTATCATGGGGCTGGCGGCATCCATGGAGAAGGAAAACAGTGAGAGAAAAGATTTTGATACAAATTCAATCAATGCGGTGAAATCAAGCCTTATGGGGCCTCTGGCAGGAATTGGCGATTCGATCTTCTGGGGCGTGCTTCGAGTGATTGCAGCAGGAATCGCGGTCGGACTTGGTTCCGCAGGAAATGTGCTGGCACCGATCATATTTTTAGTCCTGTTCAATGTGCCGTCTCTCCTGATTAAATATTATGGTACATTTCTGGGATATAAGCTGGGTTCGGAGTACATACAGAAGATTTACGCCAGCGGTCTGATAAATATTTTGACCAAAGCGGCGAGCACCGTGGGACTGATTATGGTAGGCGGAATGACTGCCAGCATGGTGACCTTCCAGTCCACCTTTGAGTGGAAGATGAGCGGTAAGTCCATCCTGAATCTACAGTCCATGTTGGATCAGATATTTGTCGGCATTGTGCCGCTGGGACTGACATTATTGTGTTACTACCTGCTGAAAAAGAAAAATATCAGTATCACAGTGCTGATCATTGGAGTTATCGTTTTGAGTATTTTGTTATCATTGCTTGGTATTGCGTAGTGATTTGCGGTTATGAACATGCGGCAAAAGGAATACGAAGGAACACTTTGTATATTTGGAGGAATTAGAAAATGAAAAAAACAGATTGGTGGAAAAATGCAGTCGTATATCAGATTTATCCGAGAAGCTTTAAGGATTCAAACGGAGACGGCTTCGGAGACCTGCGTGGTGTGATCGAAAAACTGGATTATCTCAGGGAACTGGGGATCGATGTGATCTGGCTCAGTCCGGTGTTTGATTCTCCCCAGGATGATAATGGTTACGATATCAGCGACTATCGGAAAATATATGCCGGGTTTGGTTCAAATGAGGACATGGAGGAATTGATCCAAAAGGCACATGACAGAGAAATCAAGATCGTGCTGGATCTGGTTGTCAACCATACCTCGAACGAACATGCATGGTTTGTGGAGAGTCAAAAATCAAGGGATGGTCAATACAGCGATTATTATATCTGGAAAGATCCGAAGCCGGACGGAAGTGAGCCGAATAACTGGGGTTCCTGTTTCTGCGGGAGCGCATGGGAGTTTTGCGAGGAGAGAGGGCAGTACTACTTGCATTTCTACAGCAAAAAACAACCGGATCTGAACTGGGAAAATCCGAAAGTGCGCCAGGAAATCTATGATCTGATGAAATTCTGGATGGAAAAAGGCGCGGACGGCTGGCGTATGGATGTGATCGCATCCATTTCCAAAAACCAGAATTTTCCGGATTATCTGGAGCGGGAAGGGCAGAAATATTATACCGGAAAATATCACAGCAACGGTCCGCGTCTGCATGAATTTTTGCATGAGATGAATCAGGAAGTGCTTTCAAAGTATGATTGTATGACGGTAGGAGAGGCGCCCGGTTCCACACCGGAGACAGCCCGCCTGTTTACAGATCCGAAACGGGAAGAGTTGAATATGATCTTTACGTTTGAACATATGAACATTGACCGGGTGCCGGGTTCTGTAAACCGCAAGTGGGCGTTGAAGCCCTTTGATCTGCGGGAATTGAAAAAAGTGATGTCATCCTGGCAGAATCAGTTGTATAATAAAGGATGGAATGCGTTGTATTTTGAAAATCACGATCAGCCCAGAGTAATCTCGCGCTGGGGCAACGACCAGGAGTACCGGGAAGCCTGTGCAAAGGCATTTGCCACGGTGCTGCACGGAATGCAGGGAACGCCTTATATTTACCAGGGAGAGGAGATCGGCATGACGAATGTTGCTTTTGATCTGGAAGAATATGAGGACATCGAAGTGAGAAATGCTTATCAGGAGCTTGTCGTAAAGAACAAGACCATTTCTGAGGAGGACTTCTTAAAGGCTGTGTGGAACAAGAGCCGGGACAACGGAAGAACGCCGATGCAGTGGGATGACAGTGAAAATGCAGGATTTACCACCGGAAAACCGTGGTTTAAAGTCAGCGAACGATATCCGGAGATTAATGTAGAGAAGGCTCTGGAGGATCGGAATTCCATATTTTATTATTACAAAAAACTGATCGGACTAAGGCATACGGAGTCCCTTTTGACAGATGGGGATTACCAACTAATCATGGAAGAGGATGCACAGATTTTTGCATATCTGAGGACGACGGATCAGGAGAGCTGGCTTGTGGCGGCAAATTTGTCAGAGCAGCATCGGAGTACAGAAGAATTGAGAAAATTTGCCGGGAATGTGAAGGAGATTAAAATCTGCAATTATGAGAGAAGTTCGCTGGAAGAGGATATGCGTCCTTATGAAGCGTTTATGATGCGGATTCGGTAGGAAAAGAAAAACAAAAGAACAGAAAGCGGGGGGCAAATTGGATTTGAAGAAATTTAAGTGGATCAGGGAGCCGGAAACATACAGCATAGGTGATGATAAAATAACAATCACAACAAAACCTCATACGGATCTGTGGCAGAGAACATACTATCATTTCCAGAATGACAATGCGCCAGTGCTCCAGATGGAGACAGAAGAGAAGTATTTCAGTTTTGTTGTCCGAACAGAATTTGAGGAGAGCCATCACAGATTTGACCAGTGCGGTATCGTTATGTATCTGGATAGCGAAAACTGGCTGAAGGCTTCTGTGGAATATAAAAATGACGTATTTCAGTATCTTGGAAGCGTAGTGACCAACCATGGTTATTCGGACTGGGCTACAACTGAAATTGATGCTTCCGTGAAATCGGTTTGGTATCGCTTCAGCAGAAGAGAGGATGATTATTGTATCGAATGTTCCATGGATGGGGAAACTTTTCATCAAATACGGATCTGTCATATGCAAGAGGGAAACGGGAAAATCCGGTTTGGTATTTACGCTTGCTCCCCGGAGGAATCCTCTTTTCAGGCAGTTTTCACAAACATGCAGGTAACAGACTGTCGGTGGAAAGCCCATGACGGCCAGCAGCCGGATTGTTAAGATATCGATGAATTGTTGTTGACAAAAATGGAGAAAATCATTCGACCATTGTTTGGAGAGAAAAATAATGATAAATAAGAAAATGCCACGCAAAGTAGCAGAAAAAGTTGATATGTAATCTCTGCTTGCTTGTAGTGCAAAATACACTTTCCTATACTGGGCATACCAAAATAAGGAGGTCACGAACATGACATTTGCAGAAAAATTGAAATCCATCCGCAAGCAGACCGGAATGTCGCAGGAACAGCTGGCAGAGAAGCTTGGTGTATCAAGGCAGGCGGTTACGAAATGGGAAACGGATGCTGGTATCCCCGACATCGAAAACATCATGGCAATCTCCGCACTGTTTGACATTTCCATTGATGAGCTGCTCTCTAATGAAAAAGGAGCGAAAAAGCCAACGGACTATCTTTATGAAAGTATCACGGAGTACGATATTGACGAGCCGAAACGCTATGACATGAAGTTTGGCGGAGCAAAGCAATTCCTGTTATCGGGATACGAGGGCGAGAAAATCCGTATCCGTATGGCATCCAATAGCCTCTCCACGCTCCAGAAGGATTTCAAGGTCAGGATTGACGACATCCGAAAAAGGATTGATGTGGATGTAAACCGCAAAAACGGCGTATCCGAAGCGACGGCAAAGGAAGCGGTCAGTATCTTCGTTCAAATTCCCTCTCCCTATATCGGGAAAATTGAATGTGCCGTCAATGGGGAAACCGTAAAAATCTGTTCTTTGGAGTGTGACAGTATTGAACTTGATATAAAGACTCCGAGCGTCATTTTGGAAGATGTTGTTGGTACGGTAGAGATAAACTGCAATCTTGACATGGATGTAGTCTGCCATTCTTTAAAGGGAGAAATTGCAATCAATCAAGTGTCGGCAACCTCAAAAATCCATGTTCCCAGGGACGCTGTTTTTACTGCTGTTACAAAGGGGATTGGAACAAGTATCTCTTATGAAAAATATGGGCGGCAAGCCGAACGATTTGATACGCCTGATGCGGAGAATATGATCGAATTGAACGGTATTAAGAGCGAGCTTGTCATCTGCACGGACAGGGAAAGGAGCTAATGGGATGAAACCAAATTATCTGAAGAAATATATCATAAGCTCCTATATCCTTGTCTGGGCGCTCATTATTTTTGTGGCAGGCTCGGCAAGTCTTGTCTTTCATGCACCGCCTGTCATCATGTGGATTGTACGAAATCTTATCGCATGGTCGCCAACCTATCTGCTTCTTATTGGGTGGCGGCATTTCAGACCTGATGAAACAAGAATGGTCTTTGTGAAGCGGTGCTTTTCTGGGAAAGCAGAGTTGCTTCCGATTCTGTTCTCTTTTGCCCTTACTTTTGGTATCAGCGTGTTGTCGCTGTTCCTCTATTCCATTATGACGGGAAAGCCCATGCTGTCCTACATCAATCTGGGAACCACAGCGTTGCCGCTCAGCATTTTTCTTTCCCTGACTTCGGGACCGACAGGGGAAGAATTGGGATGGCGTGGTTTTATGCGTGAGGAATTTAATAAAAAGTATGGCTTTTTGAAATCCTCTGTCTGTCAGGGATTGGTATGGTGCTTCTGGCATACTTTGCTTTGGGTAGTGGATTCAGAGTTTACCGATTGGAGGGCAATCCCCTATGTTATTTCTAACATAGTTGTGATTACATCCATTACCGTACTGATGAATATTTTCCTGGAATGGCATAATAACCTGCTTTATTCGGTATTGCTGCACTTTGGTTTTAATATTCTTTATGTATTTCTGGATGCAGATATAGGGTTCTTTATAATCTTGACCGTTTTGTATCTGGTCATTACGCCGACTGCCGTACTTGTAAGGAATAAGACTGCCGAAAGGTTTTTGGAAAATAATGATAGCGAAGAAAGAAAAATAAAAGAATGAACAATAATCATTTTGATATTTGCCGGTGTAGGAGTAGCTTTAGCATCAATCGGGGCGACTCTTATAGCAGCAGATGTGTTAAATATGGAAAACCAGTTTCTCCATTTCTTGTCGGTCACGGCTGAAATGAGCAAGGCGCAGATGATAGGAATTTTGACCGTTGCTGCGGTTTCGGTATTGTTTGGTGGTATCCTTACAGCATTTGCCTACCGTTATTTTACGGCAGAACTGAAAGAAGGTACATAGACAAAATGGAAAAAGCAATATCTGAATGGGTATACTGCCCTGTTTGTAAAAGTAAAGCCTGAAATAGAATTAAATGTGCTACTATTTTGCAAAGTGAAAAGTGAGTAAGTGAGAGATAAAATTTGTTGTAAAAACTAACGAATGATAGTAGAATAACTATCGTTAAGTATGGGAGGCGTATAGATGAACAGGAAAGAAGAAATTATTCTAATTATGACTGGCGGGTATCGGGATAAAAATTATCGTTCCATAGCAATATAGGCAAACATAGCATTACTTCTCATGTTTGCAGGAGCAATCGGTACAAACATAGTTCCGAGAGATTTTTTCGGTATTCCAGAGCGTTTCAGTGTGTTTGCTGCTACGGGATTTAATGTTGTATTGGGAATTTACCTGTTTCGTGGTTTTGGGGGGATTCGTGAAAGTGAGCAAGATTGAATGGGTACGATGCCCTATCTGCGGAAATAAAACGAGGTTACAGATACGGACAGATATAGAACTGAAACAACAAAGCGACAAATCGGGTTTGTGGAGGTACAAATATGTCAAAAGAAATGAATCCTAGTATAAAAGACATGCTAGATGCATTAGAAAATGATAGTGATTTTAGAACATTGAAACAAAAATATGAGTCACCTAATGAGTTTACTATTATGGGAAATAAGAGAAGAGAGGAATGGCATAGTAGTTTTGTTAGTTGGCTTCTTAACCCTAAACAAAATCATAAATTGGGGAAATTTCCTTTAGAAAAATTTTTAGAATTGGTCGAAAGTAAGAGAGAAAATCTTGAGATTGATAAGGCAGATATTGCTGATATGAATTTTGAAACTGAACATAAAACTAATAATGGTAGAAAAATAGATATTTTTGGAACAAGCTGTTCTTTAGTATTGGTTATAGAAAACAAAATTAAAGCAAGCGAAACATTTACGAATGGTATACCGCAATCAAATGATTATTATAAGTATTGTGAGGAAAAATATAAAGATAGACAAAGATGTTATATTCTTTTAAAAGCATTTTCAAATAGCAGCGTAGCAAATAAGAATTTTATCTCTATTACATATCAGGAATTATTTGATGAAGTAATAAAACCTGCATGTGAAAACTGTCAGAAATTAAAAATAGAAGATACGAAAAGAGTGTTGGAGCAATATGCACTAGATATTTCAAATCCGTTCACCAATAGTATATTAGCGACCACACAAAAAGATATATCTTGTGAAATATACAAAAAACATGCAGAGATAATAGAGAAAATTCGCATTACAATGGGCGAAACTGATAGAGATAATGAGTCTGATATTTACAAGTTTTTTATGAAAAATATAAAGTACATTAATAATATAATATTAAAATCTTTGGGGAAAAATATTATAAAACCAAGATCGGAAGAACTAAAAAAACTAAAAGGAAAAGAGTTATTAAATGCACTATTGGATTATAACTATATAATACCTAATCGGACAGAATTAATATATAAATGTATGTCTGCAACTTGCATTATAATGGTAGATGAAAATCGCAAATTTTATACGGGGTATTGTATGGGAGATTATGATGGTTCACAAGAAGTTGATATATTACAAGATGGATTTGAAAGGTTAAGAGATGCACAACTAGTGGTTGAGAAAGAAGTTGGTTCGCAAAGCTGTAACGGAGGAACATCTGCATATAAGCTAACGCTTCGAAATTCAGGAATCGAAGAAGCGGAAGGGAAGAAAATTGGAGATATTTTAGAGCTACTTTGATGTGGACAAATTCCCATTTGGTGGAGGGAAAATGAATATTATTTTATATTCAGATAAAATTAACGAATATCTAAAGTATGACGATGCTGAATTTTCAGGTATAATAAGGTCGAGTGCATGGAAAACGTGCTATTAGTTAGGTCTAAAAATAGCTGTTGACCTGTTCGCGTGAACGAGCGAGGTTCAGGCTGTGATATGGATAGCGAAATGTATCAATATCTTTTTGCTACAGAATTTGTTGATATGTTTCTATAGGTGGGGTAAGTGGAAAACAGGGATATACTAAAAAATGAAGAGCGAAGGTTGAGAAGGGGGATCTGAGATGATACAGAATGAGGAGAATAAAACCAGTGATTTGAAGAAGATACCTGGCGTGGGAGCAAATATGGAACAGCATCTTAAAAATATTGGAATTCACTGCATTTCAGACTTAAGAGGAAAAGACCCGGAAGAATTGTATCGTTTGGATTGTATGAAAAAGGGATTTCAGGATGACAGATGTGTGTTGTATGTATTTCGCTGTGCAGTATATTTTGCAGAACATGAACAGCATGAACCGGAGAAATTAAAATGGTGGTATTGGAAGGATAAGGACTATCCAGAAAGATGTGAAAATCAATGATTCGATATGTAATGAGTGAAGATATTAGCAACATACTTTCCATGATGGAACAGGTGAAAGAAGCTTTTCCCGGATATCAGGAGATAGAATTTCTAGAAGCACTTTATAAAGCAATAGACTGTAAGACGGCGTTTTTGGAGGAAAGGGAAGGCAGACTGGCAGGAATGCTTACGTTTTCTTATCAGGAAAAGGAGCTTACATTTTTGGCAGTTGTGCCGGAATTCCGAAAACAGGGCGTGGGAAAACGACTAATTAAACAGATGGTAGAATGTTTTGAGGAAGGGGAAACGGTTCATGTGATTACATTCCGGGAAGGAGACCAGATAGGAATGGCTGCCCGTTATTGTTATCATTCGTGCGGCTTTGTGGACGATGAAGAACTGGTAGTATTTGATTATCCATGCCAAAAAATGGTTCTGAAAGTGGGCGGGTAAACGCATAACAAATTTCAAGCCTATCGGCAGTGCCGGACGTATTTACCTGCCTCCCACAGGTTGTCATCGTCTGCTCCAATCAGAATAAGCTTACCCTTGATATTTTCAATCTCAATCTTTTTCCAATACGTTGGATGTTCATAAACAATCTTTTGTTGTTGAGAAAATATCTCGTTAAAAATGGTTTGCTTTGACTAAGCCTTGTAGGCGGGAGTATGATAATATCTAAACTTTAAACAAATGAGGTGATAGTTTGAAGCAGCATAAGTTTTGGGCATGGGCAATGGTGTTCTGTATGGGAATGCTATTTTATACCGGCAAGAAACATAAATAATATTTTTAATGAAAGCAGGAGGAAAAGATATGGATATTTTTAAAGGAAAGAATCTTGGAATATTTGCAGGAGGTCTGTTATTTGGTACGGCTGGCATCAAATTGTTGACCAGCAAGGATGCGAAGAAAGTATATACAAGTTGTACAGCGGCAGTGCTGCGGGCGAAGGACTGTGTTATGAAGACGGCGGAAGCTGTTCAGGAGAATGCAGAGGATATCCTGGCAGAAGCAAAGCAAATCAATGAAGAAAGAGCGGTGGAAGAAGAGGCGGCCGTTCAGGAAGAACTGGATGATTTTGCAGAAGCAGAAAATGGCGGCGAGCCGGAGGAATTATAATTGAAATTTATCATTAAGCATGAGATTCCGGGAAGAATCCGTATTCATATAGTACAGAAGCGTATGACTGCAGAAGAAGCGGATACGCTTCTCTATTATCTGAATACGCTGGAATATGTCACGCAGGCAAAGGTTTATGGACGGACGGCCGATGCCTGCGTTTGCTTTGCCGGAGAAAGAGAGCCTTTGATTCGGGCACTACGAAAGTTCCGGTATACGTCTGTGAAAGTTCCGGATACAGTTTTTGCCGGTTCTGGGAGAAAGTTAAATACTACTTATCAGGAGAAGTTAATCAGCAAGGTTGTACTTCATTATGCCGGGAAATTGTTTCTTCCCTGTCCTGTTCGGGCGGTCTGGACGACAGTAAAATCTATCCGGTATCTGAAAGAAGGGTTAAGATGTCTGATAAAGGGAAAACTGGAAGTGTCTGTATTGGATGCGGCGGCAATCGGAGTATCACTTCTGCGAGGCGATATAAATACGGCAAGTTCAGTAATGTTTCTGCTGGGAATCGGAGAAACAATGGAAGAATGGACTCATAAAAAGTCTGTGGGAGACCTTGCGCGTAGTATGTCTCTGAATGTTTCGAAGGTGTGGCTGAAAAAAGACGGGCAGGAAATTCTTATGGATTCCCGTACGATAAAAGAAGGAGACGAAATTGTTGTACATATGGGAAATGTGATTCCCTTTGATGGAACAGTGACAGAAGGAAATGGAATGGTGAATCAGGCGTCCCTTACGGGAGAGCCGCTTCCGGTTCACAGAGAAAAGGGCGGATATGTCTATGCCGGAAGTGTTTTGGAAGAAGGTGAACTTGTCTTTGCGGTGCAGAAAGCATCCGGAGCTTCCCGTTATGAGAAAATTGTGACTATGATTGAGGAATCTGAGAAGTTAAAATCTTCAGTAGAAAGTAAGGCGGAAAGGCTGGCAGACCGCCTGGTTCCGGTTACACTGGCGGGAACGGCGCTGGTTTGGCTTACCACAAGAAATATAACGAAAACTATAGCTGTTTTGATGGTGGATTTTTCTTGTGCATTGAAGCTTGCTATGCCGATTACGGTGTTATCTGCAATTCGTCAGGCGGGAAATTATGAGGTCACGGTAAAAGGCGGGAAATATCTGGAGGCAGTGGCGGAAGCAGAGACGATCGTATTTGACAAAACGGGAACATTGACGAAAGCAAAACCAACCGTGAAAAAGGTGATTCCGTTCTGCAAAATGGAAGAAAGAGAACTTCTTCGGCTTGCGGCATGTCTGGAAGAGCATTTTCCGCATTCTATGGCAAAAGCGGTGGTAACGGCGGCAAAACGGGAGGGACTTGATCATGAAGAAATGCATTCGAAAGTAGAATATATTGTGGCCCACGGCATATCTTCTCATGTAGGAGAGAAAAGAGTGATTATCGGAAGTGCGCATTTTGTGTTTGAAGATGAACAATGCCGGATTCGTGAAGAATATCGGGAACAATTTGAAAAACTTCCGGAAGAATTTTCTCATCTCTATCTGGCAGTGGACGGTATGCTGGCGGCTGTAATCTGTATTGAGGATCCGCTGCGGCCGGAAAGCGCAGAAGTGATAAGTGCACTGAAAGCTGCAGGATTCCGGAAAATCGTTATGATGACCGGGGACAGTGAACGTACGGCGGCAGCAGTTGCAGCAAGGGTTGGCGTAGACGAATATTACGCAGAAGTTTTGCCGGAAGACAAGGCAAGATTTATTGAACGGGAAAAGGCTGCCGGAAGAAAAGTCCTTATGATTGGTGATGGCGTGAATGATTCGCCTGCTCTTTCGGCGGCTGATGCGGGGATTGCAATTAGCGATGGTGCGGAGCTTGCCCGAGAGATTGCGGACATTACCATTGCTGCAGAAGATTTATACCAGATTGTACGGTTAAAATATCTGAGCGATGCGTTGATGAAACGGATTCAGGCAAACTATCGAAAGATTGTCGGAATTAATACCGCGCTTATTTGCCTTGGAGTGGGCGGTATCATTCAGCCTATAGTTTCAGCAATGCTGCATAACACGTCGACACTGATGATTAGTCTGCAAAGTATGCGGGATTTGCCGTTGCCTGAGATGTAAACCGTTTGATTGCCTATGCATTTCCTTATGTCTGGATATTGACAAAAGAAAATTGTGTGTTATAATAAAAACAGCGTTACGGTAACGGTGTTCCTTAATAAAAGGAGGGATGGATTGAAAAGGCAGTTAGAAGGAATCACAGAGAAAATTCTGTCCGCCGCGGAGACAGAATTTCTTGCTTATGGTTTTATGGATTCCAGCCTGCGTCGAATCTGTGCTGCCAGCGGGGTGAGTACGCATACGGTTTACACACGTTTTGGCGATAAAGCAGGATTGTTTGATGCATTGGTGAAGGAAGCTGCGGATGGACTGATGAAATTGTATCTTGATGCTGTTGATGCACTGGACGGATGCAGCAATTTTCCCGGCGTGGAACATGCGGGGCGCGAAGGTACGGATAAGGTGTTGGAGTATGTTTATCAGCATTTTACGGCATTCCAGTTGATTTTCTGCCATTCAGTGGGGACAGAATATGCGGATTTTCTTAATCGGCTTTCAGAGATTGAGGAAAAAACATATCAGGAGTTGTTTCATCAGCTAAAAGGGAATCTTTCGGAGATGGATGTATTTTTTATTCATGTTTCTTGTGCTGCATCATGGCAGCCGGTGTATGAGGTAGTATCCCACGATATTCCTCTTAAAGAGGCAAAAAGGTTTATGGAACTGCAGATGCAGTACCATTATGCAGGCTGGAAAGCAGTTATGGGACTTCTATAATGAAGTCCTAAAAAAATACCAAGAGGTTAGTTAAATCTAACCTATGAAGAAAGGAAGGTAGAGGTGTTTGAAGGAGAGAAAAAATAACAAAAGTGTAATAAGCTATCTGTTAGAGTGGTTAGGTACAGACCGGCTCCGATTTATATATAGTGTTTTATTTGCCATATTGAACGTGGCATTTAAAGTGATTCCCTATTTTATTATTGGAGATGTTATAAGACGGCTGCTTGCAGGAGAGCGGGAGAAAAATATCTTTCTGGTGCAGATTTTACTGATTGCACTCAGTTTTGTAATTGCAGAGCTGTTTCGTTATCTGTCCACAAGCCTTTCTCACAAGGCAACCTTTGTGATTCTGGCAAATATACGAAAGGCGGCCTGTGATAAACTGGCACGGGTTCCTTTGGGATATGTGAAGGATGTGGGTTCGGGAACTTTTAAGAATATTATCGTAGAACGTATTGACAGTATGGAGACGACGATGGCGCATGTAGTACCGGAGTTTACTTCCGGACTTTTGGCACCGCTTATTATGGTAGTGTATTTCTTTTGTATTGATTGGCGGCTTGCGCTTCTTGAGTTTGTTCCGATGATTGCCGGATTACTTGCTATGGCCGGAATGATGATTGGATATGAAGAAAGTTTTCAGAACAGTATTATAAAAACGAAGGCGCTTAATGATGCGGCAGTGGAGTACATAAATGGCATTGAAGTCATTAAGGCATTTGGTAAGGCAGAAAAATCCTATGATAAATTTGTCAAGGCGGCCAGAGAGGGAGCGGACTGTTTTATTGAGTGGATGCGCCGATGTAATATCTGGCAGGGAATTACGCTGACTGTGACGCCTTATACGCTGCTTACTGTACTCCCCTTTGGTGCGTGGTTTGTGATGAACGGAAGCCTCTCTCACGCAGATTTTGTGATGTGTATCCTTCTGGCGCTGGGTGTGACTGCTCCACTGACTACTATGATGGGATATGTGGATGATATCAGTAAAATGGGAACGATCTTTGGCGAAGTGATTGGAATCCTGGAGCACGAAGAATTGAAGCGGCCTGTGCGCAGTGTGAAAAAACCGGAAGAGTATTCCGTGGAACTTCGCGACGTGACTTTTGGATATCATGAGAAGGAGGTTCTTCACGGCGTCGATATGAAGATGCCGCAGGGAACTGTAAATGCTATTGTAGGACCATCCGGCAGTGGAAAATCGACGATTGCAAAATTGATTGCGTCTATGTGGGATGTGAGCGGTGGAAGTATTTTGATTGGCGGTATAGATATCCGGGAACTGGCCCTTGCGGACTACAATCGTAACATCGCATATGTGTCTCAGGATAATTATCTGTTTGATGACACTGTAATGGAAAATATTCGCATGGGCAGGCAAAGTGCATCGGACGATGAGGTAATTCAAGCGGCAAAGGATAGTGGCTGTTATGAATTTATTATGCGGTTAGAACATGGTTTTTCTACAGTGGTTGGAGGCGCTGGCGGACATCTTTCCGGAGGGGAACGGCAGAGGATTTCTATTGCCCGTGCTATGTTGAAAAATGCGCCGATCGTTATTTTAGATGAGGCTACTGCTTATACGGATCCGGAAAACGAGGCAGTGATTCAGGCTTCTGTGGCGAAACTTGTGCAGGGGAAGACTTTAATCGTTATAGCGCACAGGCTATCTACGATTACAGATGCGGACAATATTTTTGTGATTAAGGATGGCGTTGTCGCAGAGCAGGGCGGACACAGCGAACTGCTTGCGAACAACGGCATTTACAGACAAATGTGGGAGAATCACATTTCTGTCAGAGATTCTGCTCAGGAGGGAGGTGCAGCATATGCTTAACATACTAAAGAAGTTTTTTGATTTTGTGGGAGAAGAGAACAAAAAGAAGTTCCGGATATCCATTGTTTTAAGTGTTTTTCAGGCATTGAGTGCAGCAATGAAAATTCCGGCCATTATGTTAATACTGCAGGCGATAATGGCAAACCGGCTTACAGATACAGTAATTTGGCAGGCATCCGGCATAATGTTGGGCGGACTTCTGGTGGAAAATATTGTAAAATACAAGGCAACCATGCTTCAGACGGAAGGCGGCTACAACGGTGCGGCGTTCAAACGAATCGAGATTGCGGAACATCTCAGGTACCTGCCGATGGGATATTTTAACCAAAACAGTTTGGGAAGTATTACCTCTGTAACGACTAACACAATGGAGCATCTGGCGGATATCGGAACGAGGGCGGTTATGCTTAGTACGTCCGGGCTGATTAATACGAGTGTGATTCTTTTAATGGTATTGCTCTATGACTGGCGGGTTGGTCTGGTGGGAATTCTGGGAACTGTTTTATTTCTAATTTTAAATGCTTATATGCAGAATAGGTCTTCTGCAGAGGCAGCCGATAAGGTGGAGTGCGATCAGGTGCTGGTTTCACAGATTATGGAGTATCTGCAAGGAATTTCCGAGGTGAAATCTTACAATTTGTTCGGGAAGACTACGAAAAAATTAAACGATGCAATTGACTGTTCACGGGCGGCAAATACAGCCGCAGAAGTGACATTTATGCCGCATATTACGGTACAGAATATAATCTGCAAGTTGACCGGGGCGTCCATGATGCTCTGCTCAGTATTGCTGTTTCTGGACGGGAAAATGGAATTGCTGGTTTGCATTGGAATGTCTATTTGTGCTTTTATGGTATTTCATTCCCTGGAATTGGCAGGCGCTTTTTCATCACTGCTGCGAATGATTGATTTCTGTGTGGATAAAGGTCAGGAGATTATGGATATTCCGGGTATGGATATTGACGGGGAGGATATTGTACCGGCACATTATAATATTGAATTGAAAGATGTGGTATTTCATTACGAAAGCCGGAAAATTATTGACGGAATTTCCCTTCGGATTCCGGAAAAAACGACGACAGCTATTGTTGGACCTTCCGGGGGCGGGAAAACAACGCTCTGCAATCTAATTGCCAGGTTTTGGGATGTGGACAGTGGAAGTGTAACATTGGACGGACATGATGTCAGGGAGTACAGTGTAGACAGTTTGATGAAAAATTTTAGTTTTGTGTTTCAGAGTGTTTATTTGTTTTCTGACACGATTGCTAATAATATTCGTTTTGGGAAGGAAGACGCATCTATAGATGAGGTTGTTCTTGCAGCGAAGAAAGCATGCTGTCATGAGTTTATTATGGAACTGCCGCAAGGGTACGATACAGTTATTGGAGAGGGAGGAGCAACGCTATCCGGCGGCGAAAGACAGCGGATTTCTATTGCGAGGGCAATCATGAAGGATGCTCCGATTATTATTCTGGATGAAGCCACAGCAAATGTAGATCCGGAAAATGAAAAAGAATTGATAGGGGCTATTGAGAGCCTGACACGGGAGAAAACGATTATTATGATTGCTCATCGGCTTAAGACTGTACGGAATGCCGATCAGATTGTGGTGGTAAATCATGGAAAGATTGAGCAGCTTGGAACGCATGAAGATCTGATGTGTCAGGAAGGCATTTACCGGAGATTTGTGGATTCCCGGGAACTTGCATCGGGATGGAAGTTATAAATATAATATCGCTCAATAGATATCGGCAGAATCTATGGAAAATAATTCATATAGAAAAAATCAATTGGAGTTATGGAGAGAAATTACCTATAATGGACTAGGAAACTATTTTATTACAAAAGGAGGTTTTTTATGAAAAAGAAACTTATGGTTCTTCTGCTTACGTTTGTGATGGCATTTGGCCTTACTGGGGTTGCACAGGCAGCAGAAGAGACAACCGAAGAGACAACAGAGGAGACGACCGAAGAGGAAACAGAAGAAGCGTTCGTTCTTCCTTATGCAGATGTGTTGGCAGGAGATTGGTTTTACAATTATGTGCAGGATGTCTACAAACTTGGCCTGATGACAGGATATGGTGAGGTGATGGACGATGGACAAACGACTTTTGGACCGGCAGATGATCTTGCAAGAGCACAGTTTGCTGTCATTCTTTACAGAATGGAAGGTGAACCGGAGGTTCAGTATAATGGGAAGTTCCCGGATGTTCCGGATGGAGAATGGTATTCCAAAGCTATTACGTGGGCAAATGAGAACGAAATCGTAACGGGTTATGAGGATACGGGCTTATTTGGCACTGCAGATAATATCAACCGTGAACAGATGGTTACCATGCTGTACCGTTACTCTGAGTACAAGAAATATGGGATAAAAGGCGAGGATATTTCAGGATATCCGGATGCGTCCAGCGTAAATGATTTTGCAAAAGAGGCTATGGAATGGGCGGTTGCTTCTGACATGATTAAGGGAAATGATGGAAAGCTTGACCCACAGGGCAGCGCCGTACGTGCGCAGTGTGCAACAATTATTGACCGATTCGTTGACTACACGATTGTTGCAGCTCCTGGCGATTATGAAGAAGCAACAGAGGATGAAGTAAAAGAAGCTCTTACAGATGACTCTGCGATTGTAATTGATGCAAGATCTAATGATGCATACAGCGGATGGGCATCCGGTAAGAATGCTATGGGCGGACACATTGAAGGAGCAACCGATTTCTCTGTAAATTGGTTGACCTGTACTTACGATGATGCAAGCAATATTGACTGGGTATCACGGAAAGAACATCTGTGGAAGTATGTAGATGACAAAGAGATTACAGAAGATAAGTCTGCTATCATTTACAGTGAAGATGCAAATGACGCTGTTATCGTTGCAAATTACATTGCTCCGCTTGTAAAGGACGTGAAGGTCTTTGATTTGAAAGACTGGACAGGCGAACTGACAAGCTATGCAAATTACAAGCTCTGGATTCCGCCGACAGCTGTAAAAGATCTGATTGATGGAAAAGAAGTTGCAGAAGTTGGTGAAGTAAAAGATCTGAAGATCGTAGAGGTAAGCTGGGGCACAGAAGAAGAATCCGGTTTTGTTGACGGGCATGTTCCGGGTGCAATTCATGTAAACAGCGACGATTTTGATATGGCTGATAATTACTATCTGTTGAGAAGTGATGAGGAATTGCTTGCTCTGGCAAAATCTCAGGGAATTACGACTGAGAGTACAGTTGTTACTGTTGGTGCTCCGATTTTCGCATGCCGTTATGCGGTAATTCTCCAGTATCTTGGAGTAGAGAATGTATATGTAATGAGCGGCGGATACGATAGTTGGACAGATGCCGGATATGAGCTTGAGACAGGGGAAGGTAAGATGACACCGGTAGAGGACTTCGGAGCAGAAGAACCGAAGAACCCTGATTTGATCGATACGGTACTTGAAGCAAAAGAATTGTCAGCAGCAGAAGATTTCCTGTTGGTTGATAATAGAAGAATTGAAGAGTACAAGGGCGAGACTTCCGGATATGATTACTTCCCATACAAGGGAAGAATCCCAGGCGCTGTATTCGGATATGCAGGAATTAATAACTCCAGCTCCATGTACTACTATGATAATCTCGATTATACAATGCGTAACGCAGATGAAATTTTGGCTATGTGGGAAGAAGCGGGCGTTGATACCGACAAACATCTTTCCTTCTTCTGCGGTGGCGGATATCGTGCAGCAGAAGTACTCTGGGATGCAAAGACAATGGGATTTGAAAATACATCTCTTTTTTCAGACGGATGGTGTGGATGGTCTTCTTATGAAGATGAAGAAGGCAACCGTCTTCCAATTATAGATGATTCAAATAATGATTCAAACGATGATTCTAAAGAAGAATAAAAGAATAGTTTCCTTAATTAACAGAAACGGCATAGCCTTTAGGCTATGCCGTTTCTGGTGCTATGAATAGTAATCCGTTCAAAGTTCCACATAATTTGATGCAAATATCCCCAGAACGTGATATAATGAGCGCATAGCGACGAACGCAAATCCATGTGCAAAGGCAGCGGCTGCTTGCAGACAGATGCCTTTGCAAGTGGATTTATGTGAGTGTAACGGACACCGAGGGAACGAAGTGCCCGAGGTGACGTTCGGAGCGTAAGGAAGGCGCATAGAAACGGACACCGAGGGAACGAAGTGCCCGAGGTGACGTTCGGAGCGTAAGGAAGGCGCATAGAAACGGACACCGAGGGAACGAAGGGGCGAAAAGTGGAGGGCAAAATGGCAAATCATGACTGGGAGAAATTCGGGGAAGATATCAAAAAGGTAGTGCAGGATGCAATTGATTCTCAGGATTTTGATAAATTAAATCAGACAATTACCAATACAATTACCAATGCGGCGGATGCTATTGCAAAAAATATGAAAAACACAGGAAATAAGTCCGGCTATCGTCAGGAATACGGCCCGGATTGCAGTCAGGCATACAGTCCTCGGTATCAGGAAAGGAAAGAACAGCAGGTGTATGATACGCGCAAGTCTCGTCCGGGATTGTATCGTGGGACAGGCTATACCAGGGCAGGCGGATTGGCTTTGGCAATAACAGGCATAACCATGGGCGTCGTATTTTTGATTCCTCTTTTGGTTTTTTTGGTTGGCGCCGCGTCTGCCGGAGGATATGCGGCAACGTTTCGCATCCTTTCCGTCGTGTTTTTCTTATTGGCGACGGGCAGCTTTGTAATGGGTGGATGCGGAGTTTCTATGGTTGGCAGAGTGAAAAGATTCCGGGAGTATGTAAGTATTCTTGCAGGCAGAGAATATTGTAATATTAAGGAATTGGCAGAGAAGTCCCACCAGAGTGTGAAAGCCGTGGTAAAGGATTTGAACCGGATGATTGTAAAAAAATGGTTTACGCAGGGATATCTGGACGAACAAAAGACCTGCCTGATAACCAGCCGTGAAATGTATGATCAATATCTTCAAATTCAGATGAATAGAAAAAAGATGGAACAGGAAGAGAACGCGCGCAGGGAAGAAGGAGCGGAGAGAAAGGCACAGATTAACAAATTGCCGCCACAGGTGCAGAAGATTATTGATGCCGGAGATGAATACATTGATAAAATACGTTCTTGTAATGACGCAATTCCCGGCAAAGAGATTTCAGCCAAAATATCCCGCATGGAGTTGCTGGTAGATAAAATTTTTGATCGTGTTGAGCAGAATCCGGAATGTGTAGATGACATCCGCAAATTAATGGATTACTATCTGCCGACCACCATAAAGCTTCTGAATGCCTATGAAGAGCTGGATGCCCAGCCGGTGGACGGCGAGAACATCCGCGCGTCGAAGGCGGAGATTGAAGCGACGCTGGATACTTTGAATGTGGCGTTTGAAAAGCTTTTGGATAGTCTGTTTCAGGATACGGCATGGGATGTGTCTTCGGATATATCTGTGTTAAATACAATGCTTGCCCAGGAAGGGCTTACGGAAGACGGAATGAGAAGATAGAGGATGGAGGAAGAGGATGAATAACGAGTTTGAAACAATGGGAGCAGTGCCGGAGCTTACATTAGAACCTTTTAAAGAGAAACCACAGCCGCCGTTGGAGGCAGAGAAAAAGGCAGAGACACTGGATGACAGTATTTTGTCGGAAGAAGAAAAGCGGACGGTAGAGGCATTTGCAGAGAAGATTGACATTACGGATTCTACGGCTATCTTACAGTATGGAGCAGGTACGCAGAAGAAGATGGCAGACTTTTCCGAGAGTGCGCTGGATAATGTAAAGACCAAGGATTTGGGAGAAGTTGGAGAACTGCTTTCCGGTGTGGTAAAGGAATTGAAGAGCTTTGATGAGGAAGAAGAAAAGGGATTTTTTGGAATTTTCAAGAAAGGTTCGAATAAAATCCAGTCAATGGAGGCTAAATATGCGAAGGCGGAGACAAATGTCAATCAGATTTGTAAGGTACTGGAATCTCATCAGATACAGCTTTTGAAAGATATTGCAATATTGGATAAAATGTATGATCTGAACCTGACTTATTTTAAAGAACTGACGATGTATATTATGGCGGGAAAGAAGAAGCTTGAGGAAGTACGGAGGACGCAGATTCCGGCGCTTCTCGAAAAAGCGGAAAAGACCGGACTGCCGGAGGATGCACAGGCAGCGAAGGATCTGGATGCCATGTGCGGCCGTTTTGAGAAGAAAATTCACGATCTGGAGCTGACGAGGACGATTGCGATCCAGACTGCTCCGCAGATACGTCTGGTTCAGAGCAGTAATACCTTAATGGTGGAGAAAATTCAGTCTACCATTGTTAATACGATTCCTCTCTGGAAGAGCCAGATGGTACTGGCGCTGGGAGTAGAACACTCTGCACAGGCGGCTGCCGCCCAGAGAGAAGTAACAGACATGACGAATGAGCTTCTAAGGAAGAATGCCGATAAGTTAAAGATGGCGACGGTGCATACGGCGAAGGAGTCCGAGCGGGGAATTGTCGAGATAGAAACATTAAAACATACCAATGAGACTTTAATCGCAACGCTGGATGAGGTGATGCAGATTCAGCAGGAAGGACGGCAGAAACGTGCCGAAGCGGAGCAGGAGATGCTTCGCATGGAACAGGAACTGAAGAATAAACTTTTACAGATTCAGAGGGGAAATTAAGGAGAGATTTTATTGAAAGTAATTCTTTGTCTGGATGAAAATTGCGGTATGATGTTTAACCAAAGGCGTCAGAGCCGGGACAGGAGGCTGACAGAAAGGATTCTGCAGATTTGTGCAGGCAGGAAACTGTGGATGAACAGCTATTCCCGAAAGCTGTTTACAGATGTAAAAGCAGAAAACATCTTCACGGATGAAAAGTTTCTTCAAAAAGCGTCGGATGGCGAGTATTGTTTTGTTGAGTCGGAACGGCTGCAGGCATATGAGGATAAGATAGAACGATTGATTGTTTTTTGGTGGAATAAGCGATATCCGGCGGATTTTCATTTAGATCTTTCACTTCACGATTGGGAAAAGATAAGTTCAGAGGATTTAAAAGGATTTTCCCATGATAAGATTACAGAGGAGATATATCGAAAAAGACATGATTAAGAAATTATGGAAAAAACGGCTGCCTGTTTTACTGGCTGTGTTGAGTATTTTTCTGACAGCCTGCGGCAGTATAGAAGCTTCGGAGAATGTAAAGAACGCTGCGGCGGATGTAACCGTACTGCCTGAAGAGACAGAAACCGTCGAGCTGTCCGAAGTGCCGGAATACAGTGGGGAACCTTATGCGGTAATTAATGGAAATGAACCGGATTTCACGGAGGAGGAAATCTCTGAAGAATCCTATGAGGAATATGGGGAGATGGACGAGCTGGGAAGATGTACAGGGGCAATTGCCAATATCGGGCAGGATTTGATGCCGACAGAAGAAAGAGGCAGTATCGGTCAGGTGAAGCCCAGCGGATGGCATACGGTCAAATACGATGTTGTGGATGGAAAGTATCTGTATAACCGCTGTCATTTGATTGGCTATCAGCTTACGGCAGAGAATGCTAATGAAAAGAACCTCATTACCGGGACCCGTTACATGAATGTAGAAGGGATGCTGCCTTTTGAGGAAATGGTGGCGGATTATATTAAGGAAACGGCTAACCATGTGCTTTATCTGGTGAAGCCTGTCTATGATGGCGATAATCTGGTGGCGAGCGGCGTGCAGATGGAAGCACAGTCGGTGGAAGATCAGGGGGAAGCGATCAGTTTTAATGTGTTTGTATATAATGTACAGCCGGGAATTGTAATTGATTATGAGACCGGAGAAAGTAGTCTGGCAGGAGATGTGTCGGCTTCGGAAGCCCAGGCAGTTTCGGATGGAGAGATACGTGGAAATAAGGAATCAAAGATTTATCACTGTCCGGGACAGGCTTTTTATGAGAAGATGGAAGATTCTGAAAATCTGGTTATTTTCCAGACGGAACAGGAGGCAATCGATGCCGGATACCGGAAGGCAAAGAAATAGAAAATGAGATGTTAAAATGCTCAGAGATGCAGGAGGACAGCGTGCGAACGAAAAAAATACCGGATTTCAAATATTTTTTATTAATTGTTATGATAGGGTGCGGATGCATTGGAGGCGGATATTTTTGTTATGTATCTGCTGTGTTGTCAGTTCTTCTGCTGGGAGCTTTGGTGTATCAGCTTTGGTGTGCAAAGAGACTTCTCATTTCCTGCGATATCAATTTGCTTGCATTTTCGCTTATATCTGTGTCCTATTTTCTGGTAAGCCTGTGGGCGGTGGATTCCGGGATGTCTCTGATGGGCGGCATGAAATTTTTGCCGGTTATCCTGCTTTTTTTACTGATGTGTCAGATTACGGAGGCAGAACGGCAGGAATTGATCGGATGGCTTCCTCTGGCGGGCAGTGTTATGACGGTTCTATCCTTTCTTATGATGCAGATTCCGGCGTGTAAGACACTGGTATCTACGGCGGGAAGGCTCGGAGGTTTTTTTCAGTATCCCAATACCTATGCGCTGTTTATGCTGATTTGTTTTATTGTTGCGGTCCTTCGCCTGGAGAATCTTAAGAAAGACTGGCGGCAGGCGGTACATTGCCTGATTGCCTTGTTTGGAATCTACCTGAGCGGGAGCCGTACCGTGTTTGCACTGATGCTTCTTTGTATTTTGTTATTACTGGCGTGGAAGAAAGAAAACAGAAAATATCTCTTTCTGTGTGTAGGTATATTTACGGCAGTTCTGGCTGTGATTTTTGCCGTCGGCGGATCTGGTCTGATGGAGCGTCTGACAACCCTTTCCGATCAGGCAAGTACCTTCTGGGGCAGGCTTTTGTATGCCAGGGATGCTGTGGTGATGATTGCAAAGTATCCTTTTGGCATGGGATATTACGGGTATTATTTTGTTCAGCAGGAAATGCAGACGGGTGTTTATTCTGTTGTAAGCGTTCATAATGAATTTCTGCAGTTGATTCTGGATGTGGGAATTTTCCCGGCAATCTGCTTTTATGGCGCCATTCTGAAATCTTTGTTTGACAGAAGAAAGCAGGGAACAGAAAAACTTCGTGATAAATTGGTTTTACTGGTGGTTTTACTGCACAGCTTGTTTGACTATGATTTTCAGTTTCTTGTCATGTACGGTGTTTTGATGTTATTCTTATCCTTGAAGGATAAGAAAGAAATAAAATTATCTATGGCGTCAACCGTGGCGGTGGGAATTGGGCTGCTGGCAGTTTCGGCAGGAGCAATTGCCGTGGGAGGATCAGATTATCTATATATGCAGAATCGGTTGGAAAGTTCCATTCAGTTTTATGAGGGAAATACCATGGCGAAAATCGGGCTCCTTCTGCAGGCTGAAGATTCAGAAAATATGGGAAAAACAGCAGATTCTATTCTGGAAGCGAATGAACATGTTCCGGTTGCCTATTCAGCAAAGGCAAGGGCTGCATTTGCCGACGGAGATGTGGACGCTTTTATTGATAATAAGCTTACTGCCATCCGGCTTGGACCTTATCACAGGGAAGAATACACGGATTATATGGAGACGCTTGCCTGGTGTGAGCAGGAATTCCTGAAAACGGGTGATACAAAGAGCGCGGCATATTGCCTGGAACGTGCGGAAGAGATTCCGGAGATGTTAGAGGAAGTAAAAGAGCGCACAAGTACGCTTGGGTGGAAGATCAAGGATCAGCCGGAAACAGAAATCTCACAGGAGGAGCAGGAGCTGCTTGAAGAAATGCGGGCGATGTAAGTGCTCCGGAAGAATTGGGAATGTAACCGATGGTGCAAAGACAGCATGGAAATATGGAGAATGCACTGTCGGTTCATTATAAAAAAGGAAAGAAAAGGAGGAGGAAACATGTTGACAAAGTTTGAGAAGAGGGCAATGGCATACATACTTGCTCTGCTGATGTGCGCATCAATGGTTTTGGTACCGGGAACCGCTGTATTTGCGAAAGAGGAGGATTCTGTTGATGAAGTCGAGATATTAGAAAGCGCAGATGGCTACTATTATTGGGAAAGGGAAGACGGTACGATTGGAATTTCCGGTTATGAGGGAAACGAGAAAGAGTTGGTGATTCCGTCAACACTGGATGGCCATACCGTAAGCTGGATTATATGGGGCGCATTTTCTGGAAATGAGACAATTGAGAAGGTTGTGATTCCTGATACAGTTACGGCCATTTCTTATCATGCATTTTCCGGATGCGAAAATCTGAAAGAAGTGACACTTCCGTCCGGGTTGAAGGAAATTGGTTCTTCTGCATTTTTAAGATGCAGCTCCATGTCTTCCATTCTTGTTCCAAAGACTGTTGAGGAGATCGGTGCGAACGCTCTTGGTTATCTCAATATAGAAAGCATTTGGAATGAAGAGGATGATACATGGACTTACGAGGGGGAAAAGATGCCGGACTTTACCATTCTGGGTTATGAGGGAAGCGCAGCGCAGGCTTATGCGAAAGAGAATGACATTGCGTTTGCGGCGCTGGCTGAGTATAACGACGTGAATCAGGGTGACTGGTACTACCGGTATGTAAATTGGGCATATGCGAATGGACTGATGAAGGGATATGAAAATGGTGATTTCGGACCTGCTGATAATCTGACGAGAGGCCAGTTCGCAATTATCCTGCATCGCTACGAAGGTACTCCTGACGTTACGGAGAAATCCACGTTCCCGGATGTGGCGGATGGACTCTACTATTCTGACGCAATTATATGGGCAAAGGGAACAGGCGTCGTTGGCGGATATGCGAATGGCAATTTCGGACCGGACGATTATATGACACGAGAACAGCTTGCAACGATGATGTACAGATATGCGAAGTATAAAGGGTATGATACAGAAAAGGGAACGGATCTGACTGCATTCCCGGATGCCGGCAATGTTACTGAATTTGCGGAAACGGCGATGAGCTGGGCAGTTGCGAAGGGGCTGATTACAGGTGACAATGGAAATCTGAATCCACAGGGTACAGCAAACAGAGCAGTGACTGCAACGATTATGAACCGTTTTGTAGAAGCTTTCGGAGAATAAGATAAAGAGAGAAAAACCACCGGAGTCCTGTTTGGGTGTTCGTGCATATAATGTAGAAAATCCATTTGGAGTTTTTAGAATGAACAACTGCTGCAGGCTAAGTAATGTTACAAAAGAGTATTTATATGCTTTTCAGGAGATTCTGGATCTTATGATTCAGGGGATGACGGAGGCGGAGCTTATGGACAGTATTTCCCACAATTTTATTGTGCAGATGATTCCGCATCACCGGGCAGCGATTGAGATGTCGCACAATATATTAAACTATACGACGAATATACCGCTGCAGGATATTGCTTTACAGATTATTTCTGAGCAGACGAAGAGTATAGAAGATATGGAGAGGATTGTATGCGGCTGCAGTGCTCTGCAGAACACAGGAAAAGAGTTGTCCGGGTATCAGTGCAGGATGGAAGAGATTATGAGAACCATGTTTGATGCAATGGGAAGCGCATGTGTGGTAAATGACGTCAATGTGGATTTTATGAGACAGATGATCCCGCATCACTTAGGAGCGGTACGGATGTCAGAACTGACGCTTAAGTACTGCATCTGTCGGGAGCTTGTTCCGATACTGACGGCGATTATTACTTCGCAGAAACGGGGAATCATGCAGATGCAGAGGTTATTGCGGTGTATGGGATGTTAAAGATAAAAGTAATTTAGGTAAATTTAAGTAATTTGCTTGCATTTTACAGAAACTGGTGGTATACTACGTAATAGTTGCATAAGGAAATCGGCAGAAGAGTGGACGAAAGTTCACTCTTCTTTGTTGCCAAGCATGCGTGAAAAGGTCCGGTGGACCTTTTCTAAGTTGGTGTGGATAGAAGAACTGCATTTTGATAAGGAGGTATTTACGCATTGTCAAAGAAAGAAATCTATGAACAGAAGACAGAAGAAATCCTGCTTCCCATTGTTGAAAAAAATGGTTTTGAACTGTGGGATGTGGAATACGTAAAGGAAGGCGGCAACTGGTATCTGCGCGCTTATATTGATAAGCCGGGAGGGATTAATGTAGATGATTGCGAGGTTGTCAGCCGGGAACTCTCCGATATTCTGGATGAGAAGGATTATATTGATGAAGCCTATATTCTGGAAGTCAGTTCACCAGGACTTGGGCGGCCGCTGAAAAAGGAAAAAGATTTTGAAAGAAGCCTTGGCGAAGAGGTAGAGATACGAACCTATCGGATGATTGACAGGCAGAAAGAATTTACCGGAATCCTTAAAAGCTATGATAAGGAAACCGTGACTATTGAAATGGAAGATACGCAAGAAAGGACATTTGAAAAAAGCGAGATTGCGCTGATACGCTTGGCGTTCGATTTTTAAAATAACAGGAGGAAGGACAAATGAACACAGAGTTATTAGAAGCCTTGAATATTTTGGAGAAGGAGAAGGACATCAGTAAAGAGACTCTTCTTGATGCAATTGAAAATTCGTTGATTAACGCATGTAAGAATCATTTTGGAAAAGCAGATAATATTAGAGTCATTATGAACCGTGAGACCTGTGATTATCAGTTGATTCAGGAAAAAACGGTAGTTGAAGAAGTAGAAGATAAAGTAGAAGAAATTAGTCTTGAAGATGCGCATAAGATTGACAGTAAATTTGAAATCGGCGATATTGTCCAGATACCGGTAGAATCCAAATCCTTTGGACGTATTGCAACACAGAATGCGAAGAACCTGATCCTGCAGAAGATTCGTGAGGAAGAGCGCAAAGTAGTATTCGATCAGTATTTTGAAAAAGAGAAAGATATTGTTACAGGTGTTGTACAGCGTTATCTGGGGAAAAATATCAGCATTAATCTTGGAAAGGCAGATGCTATCCTGACAGAAAATGAGCAGGTGAAGGGTGAGGTATTTAAGCCGACGGAGCGTATTAAGCTGTACGTGGTAGAGGTAAAGAACACAACTAAGGGGCCAAAGATTCTGGTATCCCGTACCCATCCGGAACTGGTAAAACGTCTCTTTGAGGCAGAAGTAACAGAGGTGAAGGATGGAATCGTTGAAATTAAGAGCATTGCAAGGGAAGCGGGAAGCAGAACGAAGATTGCAGTATGGTCCAATGACCCGGATGTGGATCCGGTTGGGGCATGTGTCGGCATGAATGGTGCAAGAGTCAATGCTATTGTAAGTGAGCTTCGCGGAGAGAAGATTGATATTATTAACTGGAGTGATAATCCGGCTCTTTTGATTGAAAATGCGCTGAGTCCTGCGAAGGTTATTTCTGTAATGGCTGATCCGGATGAAAAAACGGCGAGTGTCATTGTCCCGGATTATCAACTGTCACTTGCGATTGGCAAGGAAGGACAGAACGCAAGGCTGGCGGCAAGGCTGACAGGATATAAGATTGATATTAAGAGTGAGACACAGGCCATTGAATCAGGAGAACTGCCGGAGAACTATATGGAACTTGGCGAGGGCATTTATGAGGAGGAAGTATACGAAGAAGGCTACGGCGACGAATTTGACGAAACGTACGAAGAGGAAGAGTTTGAAAAGTAGGGTGATTATTTGAGCGGAAATAAAAAAATCCCCATGCGCAAATGTGTGGGATGTCAGGAAATGAAGAGTAAAAAGGAAATGATTCGTATTATCAAAACGGCAGAAGATGCGTTTTTACTGGATGCAACCGGTAAGAAGAATGGAAGAGGCGCATATATTTGCCCTTCCAGAACCTGTTTGGAACAGGCGGTTAAAAGCAAAGGACTGGAGCGTTCCTTTAAACAGCCGATTCCGAAGGAAGTATATGAAGCATTGGAAAAGGAGATGGAAGCACTTGAAGCCAGATAAGGTGTTGTCTATGATTGGGCTTGCAACAAAGGCAGGTAAGACGGCAAGCGGAGAGTTCTGTACGGAGCGGGAAGTGAAGACAGGGAGAGCGGCGCTGGTGATTGTTGCAGGCGATGCATCCGATAATACGAAAAAGAAGTTTCAGAACATGTGTGATTTTTATGAAGTACCGATCTGTTTTTATAAGGATAAAGATACCCTGGGTCATGCAATGGGAAAGGAGTTCCGGGCGGCTCTTGCCATTCTGGATGAGGGGTTTGCCAAAGGGATTCTGAAACAGCTGAACATGTAGAGAAGAACAATTGCATAGTGGAGGTAGTAAATATGTCAAAAATGAAAATATATGAGCTGGCGAAGGAACTGAATAAAAGCAGCAAAGAGCTGATGGAGTTTCTCGCAGAGAAGAATATTGAAGCAAAAAGCCATATGAGTTCACTGGAAGATGAGACAGTGGATATGGTGAAGAATGCTTTAAAAAAGCCGGAAAAAGAAGAAACTCCTAAGAAAAAAAATATTGTGCATGTATTCCGTCCGCAGAATTCAAGAGATGGCGGAAAAGTGGGAAGCCGTCCTGGCAGCAGAGTTCAGGGACAGCGTCCCGGACAGCAGGGGGCGAGGCCACAGGGAAGCCGCTCGGCAGCGCGGGCGGGAGAACGTCCGCAGGGAAGCCGCCCGGCAGCGCAGGCAAGTGAGCGTCCGCAGGGAAGCCGTCCGGCAGCACAGGCAGAAGAACGTCCGCAGGGGAACCGCCCGGCAGCGCAGGCAAGTGAGCGTCCGCAGGGAAGCCGCCCGGCAGCACAGGCAGGAGAACGTCCGCAGGGGAACCGCCCGGCAGCGCAGGCAAGTGAGCGTCCGCAGGGGAACCGCCCGGCAGCGCAGACAGGAGAGCGCCCGCAGGGGAACCGCCCGAGAGGAACACAGGGTGACCGTTCACAAGGAGACAGACCGCAGGGAAATCGTTCCAGAGGTCCGCAGGGTGACAGATTCCAGGGGAGCCGTTCCAGAGGCTCACAGGGAGACCGCACACAGGGCGACAGATTCCAGGGGAATCGCTCACGTGGGGCACAGAATGACAGGAACCAGGACGGATACAGGAATGATAGAAATGAGCACAAAGACCGCCAGGGGAAGAAAAACCAGAGTATTCCGTCACCAGTGCTCGAAGGACAGAAGCCGCAGAGAAATAAAGGAAAAGGCAAAGACGATTATAAGAAGAAGGATTACAGAAACGAAGAAGAAGAGAGAATGCCAAAGGGCAAGAAGCAGAAGGCAGAGCCAAAGCAGCAGCTCCAGAAGCCCCAGCCGAAGCAGCAGAAGGTAGAGGAAGAAATCAAATCCATTGTGATTCCTGAAGTGCTTACGATTAAAGATTTGGCAGACAAGATGAAGATTGTTCCTTCTGTTATTGTAAAGAAATTGTTTATGCAAGGTAAGATCGTAACGGTAAATCAGGAAATTGATTACGAGACGGCGGAAGAAATTGCATTAGAGTACGATGTGCTCTGTGAAAAAGAAGAAGTAGTAGATGTAATCGAAGAATTATTGAAAGAAGAAGAAGAGGACGAAAAAAAGATGAAGAAGCGTCCGCCGGTAGTCTGCGTTATGGGTCATGTTGATCATGGTAAGACATCTCTTCTGGACGCAATTCGCAATACCAATGTCATTGATCGTGAGGCAGGCGGTATTACCCAGCATATCGGTGCTTCCGTAGTAGAGATTAACGGAGAGAAGATTACGTTCCTGGATACGCCGGGGCATGAAGCGTTTACGGCAATGCGTATGCGCGGCGCCAATTCTACGGATATTGCAATCCTTGTTGTTGCGGCAGATGATGGCGTGATGCCGCAGACCGTAGAGGCGATTAACCATGCGAAAGCGGCGGGAATTGAAATTGTAGTAGCGATTAATAAGATTGATAAACCAAGTGCGAATATTGAAAGAGTTAAACAGGAGCTGACAGAATATGAGTTGATTCCGGAAGACTGGGGCGGAAGTACCATATTTGTCCCGGTATCTGCAAAGACAGGCGAGGGCCTGAAAGAGTTGATGGAAATGATTCTTCTTACTGCGGAGATGGCGGAACTGAAGGCAAATCCGAACCGTCGGGCAAGAGGCCTTGTCATTGAGGCAGAGCTTGACAAAGGAAAAGGATCTGTCGCCACTGTGTTGGTTCAGAAAGGAACACTCCGCGTAGGAGATGCGATTGCAGCAGGTTCTTCCTTTGGTAAAGTAAGAGCTATGATGGATGACAAGGGCAGACGTGTAAAAGAAGCAGGTCCGTCTATGCCGGTAGAGATTCTGGGACTGAATGATGTCCCGAATGCGGGGGAAGTCTTTGTCGGGTGCAAAAATGATAAAGAGGCAAGAAGTTTTGCCGAGACATTTATCTCACAGAATAAAGCAAAACTTCTGGAAGAAACCAAATCAAAACTGTCTCTGGATGATCTCTTTAACCAGATTCAGGAAGGCAATCTGAAGGAATTGGGTATTGTTGTAAAAGCCGATGTCCAGGGTTCCGTGGAGGCAATTAAGCAGAGCCTTCTGAAGCTGTCCAATGACGAGGTGGTCGTAAAAATTATTCATGGCGGTGTTGGAGCTATCAATGAGTCTGATGTCAGTCTTGCATCTGCATCCAATGCAATTATTATCGGATTTAATGTGCGTCCGGATGCAACGGCGAAAGAGACAGCAGACCGTGAAGGTGTTGATATCCGCCTGTACAGAGTCATTTATAATGCGATTGAAGATGTAGAAGCCGCAATGAAGGGTATGCTTGATCCGGTATTTGAAGAAAAAGTACTTGGTCATGCGGAAGTGCGCCAGACGTTCAAGGCTTCCGGTGTGGGAACTATTGCCGGATCTTACGTAATGGATGGTACCTTTGAGCGAGATTGTCAGGCGCGTGTTGTACGTGACGGTGTTGTAATCTATGATGGGAAATTGGCTTCGCTGAAGCGCTTTAAGGATGATGTGAAAGAAGTACGGGCAGGCTATGAATGTGGTTTTGTATTCGAAAATTATAATGACGTCAAAGAAGGGGATCAGGTAGAAGCCTATAAGATGGTAGAGATACCCCGGTAGAGGGCGTCTGTAGAAGGGGAAATGAAAATTGAGAAAGAACAGTATAAAAAATACCAGAGTAAATACAGAGGTACAGAGAGAGCTGAGCAATATTATCAGAGCCGGTATCAAAGATCCGCGCGTGGCGGCATGGACTTCCGTGGTTGCTGTTTCTGTGGCACCGGATCTTAAGACCTGTAAGGCATATATCAGTGTGCTGGGAGATGAGAAGGCACAGGCAGATACCATTCAGGGGCTTAAGAGTGCGGAAGGCTATATCCGCCGGGAACTGGCAAGGGGCTTGAATATGCGCAATACGCCGGAAATTACCTTTGTGCTGGACCAGTCCATTGAGTACGGTGTAAATATGTCTAAAAAAATTGATGATGTAACCAGAGGTTTGAAGTCAGAAGGTGAATAATTATGCTGAAAAATTTAGTAGAGAAGGCATCCACAATTGCCATCGGAGGACATATCCGTCCCGATGGCGACTGTGTGGGTTCCTGTGTGGGGTTATACCAGTATTTAACAGATAATTATGGAGAAAAAGAAATTGATATATATCTGGAAGACATTCCGGAGGCGCTCCATCTGATTCCCGGCACGGAAAAGATAAAACATGAGATTCCAGAGGGGAAGGTTTATGATCTGTTCCTTGCTCTTGACTGCGGCGATATAAAGCGGCTGGGATTTTCACAGCCTTTATTTGAAAATGCGAAAGATACTGTTTGTATTGATCATCATATCAGCAACGAGGCATTTGCAGAGCATAATTATATTGTGGCAGATGCAAGTTCTACCTCAGAATTGGTGTATAATCTGTTGGATAAAGAGAAAATTACCAGAGAGATTGCGGAAGCTTTGTATGTGGGAATTGTCCATGATACCGGAGTGTTCCAATATTCTTGTACGGCGCCGTCTACTTTTCGTATGGCGGCAGAACTTCTGGAAAAAGGCGTGGATGCTCCGGCGCTTATTGAAGCGACCTATTATGAGAAATCCTATGCCCAGAACCAGGTACTTGGCAGAGCGCTTCTGGAGAGCATGCTGCTTCTGGATGGCAGATGTATTGTATCCTACATTAGCAAATCTGTGATGGATTTCTATGGTGTGGAACCCAAAGAATTGGACGGAATTGTCAGCCAGCTCCGTGTGACAAAAGGAACGGAAGTGGCCGTGTTTATGTATGAAACTGCTGTAAATCAATGGAAAGTGAGCCTTCGCTCTAAAAAGAGCATTGATGTAAGCAGAACCGCCCGGTATTTTGGAGGAGGGGGCCATGTACGTGCTGCAGGCTTCAGTATGCCGGGGACTTTCCATGACGTAGTGGGAAATGTTGCCAGGCAGCTGGAGTTACAATTTGATGAGACAGAAGAGGCATAACATATGTTGCATGGAATTTTGAACATATATAAAGAGAAGGAATATACTTCCCATGATGTAGTTGCGAAGCTGCGGGGAATCGTAGGTCAGAAAAAGATCGGACATACGGGGACGTTGGATTCGGATGCAGAAGGAGTGCTTCCGGTCTGCCTTGGCAGGGCAACCAAAGTATGCGATCTTTTGACAGAGAAGGATAAAACCTACCGGGCAGTTTTACTGTTGGGAAGAACGACGGATACCCAGGATATTACGGGAGAAATTCTTGGCGAAACAGATACCGATTTTCTGAAAGCAGAAGAGGTAGAGAAGGCTGTTCTTGGCTTTGTGGGAGAGTATAGTCAGATTCCGCCTATGTACTCTGCGCTTAAGGTGAACGGCAGGAAACTTTATGAGCTTGCCAGAGAGGGGAAAAATGTAGAACGGAAGGCGAGAACCGTCTGCATCCGGGAAATTCACATTCTGAAAATAGATCTCCCCCGGGTAGAGATGGAAGTAACCTGCTCGAAAGGAACCTATATCCGTACGCTGTGTCATGATATTGGGGAAAAGCTTGGGGTCGGCGGATGCATGGAATCCCTGCTTCGTACAAGGGTTGGCAGCTTTTGTCTGGAGAACAGCAGAACTCTTGGAGAAATACAGAAAGCAATGGAAGAAGGAAGCCTGCTGCAGAATCTGATTCCGGTAGATGCGGTGTTTGGACAGTACAGACGCGTGCAGATAGAAGTAAGACAAGAAAAGCTCCTGTACAATGGGAATGCACTTTGTATAAAAGATGAGAGAGACGTACCGGTGGATAAAGAGCTGGTGCGGGTATATGACAGTAGAGGAGAATTTGTTGCAATATATCAGTATCTGGCAGGTTTAAATCAATATAGAATTGTGAAAATGTTTTTTAATGGACGTAAGACAGAGGAATAGATATGCAGTATATAAGTGGATTAGAAACATATCACGACATGGGCAGAAGTGCGGTAACGCTTGGGAAATTTGACGGGCTGCACAAAGGGCATGAAAAGCTGATTAGCAGGGTGGCAGAACTGTCGGAAGAGTGTGGTATGAAAAGTGTAGTGTGCGCTTTTGATATGCTGCCCTTTTTTGAACACCTTTCTTTGAAAAAGCAAGTGCTGATGACGAAGGAAGAACGCAGATTCCGGTTAAATGGGAGAGTGGATTATCTGGTAGATTGTCCATTCACAGAAAAGTTCAGCCGGATAGAGGCGGAAAACTTTATCAGAGATATTCTTGTGGGAATCTTTCATGCAGCTTTTGTAGTAGTAGGGGCAGATTTTCGATTTGGCCATGATAAGAGAGGCGATATTCATATGCTGGCAGAATATGCGGAAAGATACGAATATCGACTGATTGTAATAGAAAAGGAACGATATGAAGGCAGGGAAATCAGCAGTACCTATGTGAAAGAAGCGCTGCGGCAGGGGGATATGAAGCTTGCGCGGGAGCTTCTGGGATATTCCTACGGGGTAACGGGAACAGTAGAGCCGGGAAAAAAACTGGGAAGGACATTGGGCTTTCCTACATTTAATGTAGCTCCGGCTCCGGAAAAGCTGCTGCCGCCTAACGGAGTGTATATTGACAGGGTGTTTGTAGATGGAAAATGGTATAATGCCATTGGAAATATTGGAGTGAAACCCACAGTTTCAGACAGTAACCGCATGTTGGTCGAAAGTTTCTTGTTTGGTTACGAAGGAAATGCATATGGGAAAAATGTAAGAGTTGAATTACAGGAATTCCGGCGGAAAGAGCAGAAGTTTTCAAGTGTTGAAGAGATGAAACGATGCATTGACCTGGATATAGAATATGGGAAGAAATACTTTCGGGATAAAAGATAAAGGAGTGTACAAATGAATTTAACGACAGTGTTCCTGCTTTTTGGTGGTTTGGGGTTATTTCTTTATGGTATGAAATTAATGAGTGAAGGGTTGGAGAAGGCTGCCGGAGCAAAGATGAGAGGCATCCTTGAGCTTTTTACAAAAAACCGGTTCATAGGAATGGTCGTAGGTATTCTATTTACGGGAATTGTCCAGTCTTCCAGCGCAACGACGGTTATGGTGGTCAGCTTTGTAAATTCAGGGCTTATGAACCTTCAGCAGGCATCTGGAGTGATTCTGGGAGCGAATATCGGAACGACGGTAACCGGACAGCTTATTGCCTTTGATCTTTCAGAGATAGCGCCTCTTTTTGTAATCACCGGAGTGGTGATGGTGATGTTCTCTAAGAGGATGAATATTAAGAAGATAGGCGAGATTGTGCTGGGATTCGGTATTTTATTCATGGGACTCAGTATTATGGGAGATTCCATGACATCCTTTAAAGATTCGCCTTATGTGATAGATTTTCTCCGGACGCTGCGTAATCCGGTGCTTGCGATTCTGGCAGGTTTTGTAATTACGGCAGTTCTTCAAAGCTCATCTGCAACGGTAGGCGTTATTATTCTGATGGCATCTCAGGGGCTTTTGGAATTTGGCATCTGTCCGTTTTTGATTTTAGGCTGTAATATGGGTTCTTGCGTATCGGCGCTTCTTGCCAGCCTTGGCGGGAAAAAGGATGCCAAACGTGCGGCACTGATACATTTCTTATTTAATGTAATTGGATCGGCTGTCATTTTCGTGATTTTGATGACGGCGCTGACGCCGCTTACCAATTTTATGCTCAGCGTGTCTGGCGGAAATGTAGCGCGTGCGGTGGCGAATACTCATACAGCAATTAAAATATGTGAAGTAATCATCCTGTTCCCGTTTATGGGATGGGTAGTGAAAGCTACCTATAAGATTGTGCCGGGAACGGATACGGAATCGGAGGGTGGCTTTGAACTTAAGTATATTGGAAAAGGCGCGCCTATGTCAGTCTCTACTGTTGTTACGGATGTTATCCACGAGATTGAGCGTATGGGACAGCTTGCAATCCAGAATCTGCAGACGGGGATGGAAGTGCTCTGCAGTCCGAACGAAGAGAAAATTGACGAAGTATATAAGGTTGAGAAATATATTGACTTTCTGAACCGGGAGATTACAGACTACCTGGTACGTGCCAATGAGCTGGAACTTCCCCTTGACGATGCCAAGCTTGTAGGCGGACTCTTTCATGTGGTGAATGATATTGAACGTATCGGTGATCATGCAGAGAACTTTGCAGAATCAGCGAAAATGTGTATTACAGATCATGTGGAATTGAGTGAAAAGGGAAAAAGCCAGTTGAAAGATATGACGGCCATGGTCGTTACCATATTAGAGTATTCCCTTGATATGTTTACAAACCGTAACCAGAAGCATATGCAGGAGATCCTGCAATTGGAAGATGAGATTGACGAGAAGGAAAAGAAACTGCAGCGTTCTCACGTAAAAAGGCTGACAAAAAATAAATGTACACCGGAAGCGGGAATGATTTTCTCCGATACTGCATCCGGGTTGGAACGTGTGGCAGATCATGCGACAAATATTGCATTCGCCATTCTGGATCCGGAAGAAAATGTAGATGAAGAGGAGGAAGAATAAGGCTTTACATTCACGAAAGTCTATGCTATACTTACTCATTGGAAAAACAACCGGTGTTCGGTAGCTGGAAGACTCCAACCATTACTTAATACCGGCAGTGTTTGAAGAATATATTTTAGGAGGAACAAGAAATGGTATCAAAAGAACAGAAAGCTCAGATCATCGCTGAATACGGAAGAGGAGAAGGAGACACAGGTTCTCCGGAAGTACAGATCGCAATCCTGACAGCAAGAATCAACGACCTGACAGATCACTTCAAGGCAAATCCGAAGGATCATCATTCCAGAAGAGGTCTTCTGAAAATGGTAGGCCAGAGACGTGGATTATTAGCATATCTGAAAGAAAAAGACATCGAAAGATATCGTACCTTAATCGAAAGACTCGGATTAAGAAAGTAAGCGCATAGCAACGAACGCAAATACGAGGAAAAGCTCCTGACTGTTTACAGTCAAGGAGCTTTTTTAGTATTTATGTGAGTGCAACGGATACCGAGGAAACTATGTTTCCGAGGTAAGCGTTCGTTGCTATGCATTTCTTGTCTTAAAAATTTCCACCTACCTTAAATTATTAGAGTGTTTTAACCTAAATAAATAACTTATAATTATAAAAAGGTTGCAATTTAAGAAAAGAAAAGAGGAGGGATATGAATGAAGAAACGAATTGCGGCATTACTTTTAAGTGTGGCGATGGTAGCGACTATGATTCCGGTAAACATGGTCAGCGCCGCGCCGGGAGAAGAAGATTTGGGGACAAATGTTGCCCCACAGGCAACTGCAAGCGCAGGCTATACGAATGTGTATGGCGTTAGCACGACAGCTATGAATGACGGGCAGCTTGCAGGCAGTAATCCAAGTACAAGCTGGAATTGTTGGGGAGCGTCAGATAACGCATATCCAATGAATGCAACGCTCACTTGGGAAGACAATGCATATCGCCTTACCGGCATGCGTGTAATGTGGTGGGCATATAGTGATGGCGGAGTCGTATTCCCAAGTGAATGTACCGTAGAATACTGGGACATGAATGAAAACCAGTATAAGACGATTGGTGCAGTCGGTGTTGAATGCGACACTTCCGTAAATAATGGAGTGGATGGCAATAACGCAGTGTGGAATTACGTGGAATTTGAGGAGCCGATTCTTACGAATTCTCTTCAGCTTAAGATTTCAAGGAATGCAGAATCTCCGAAAGGTGTCGGCATCAGTGAATGGGAAGCGTTTGGAACGCCTGTGACTGCAGAGGACAATATCCTTGTGGGAGCGGCAATAAGCGGCGAGGAGAGTCTGGCAAAGAATGTGCAGGCTACTTATACGGCGGCGACAGTTCCGGAAGGTCTTACACAGGATATTACTTACCAGTGGGAAGTGGTTTCCGGGGAAGACAAAATCGCAATTAATGGCTCCAGTACAGAGAGCACGGTGACAGTGGATGCGAAGGCCAGTGGTTCTGCAATCTTGAAAGTAACGATTTCTCATATAGAAGATGGGAATACAGTTACAAAAACTGCAGAGCAGGAAATTAAGGTGGAAGGCATTGAAGGAGTTGAAACGTATAAAACAGCAACGGCTGAAGGTGTCGCTCCGATACTTCCTAACAGAGTCGTTGTAAAAGGACTGACTTTTGACGATCCAACACCATCTTTAATGACAAGGAATAACGAAGTGGATTTAGGTGAGACCTTTGATTCTAAGCTTGTTCCGGTTACTTGGGAAGAGGTAAACCCAGAAGATTATGCAGTTGGGAAGAAAGGGACAACCTTTACTGTAAGTGGTAAAGTAGAAGTCGGCGTTACGGAATACCCTGCAACGGCAGAGATTACCGTAAATGACAAGGTCGTTACACCAGTTGCAAATACAACGGTAACCTTTGAAAATGTACAGCTCACCGACAATTTCTGGAATCCCAAACAGAAAATTAATGCAGTGACTTCTCTGAATAAAGCAATCTCTGAGATTGAGAAATCTTCCGGCGGCGAGCCGAATTTTAAGAATGCAGTGAAGAAACTGAACGGAGAAGACTACAATGCATTC
>NZ_JAOQJU010000024.1:0-4360 GCF_025567385.1 Dorea acetigenes | reverse complement strand
GAATTTCTCTAACCATGAGATGTACTGCGCGGGTCATTTCTTTGAGGCGGTTGATGCATATACCCGTTACAGAGAAGGAATCGGCGATCCGGATTATAGCCTCTATGTAGCTGGTAAGAGATTTGCGGATGAGATTGTATCACTCTTTGGACCAGACGGAACCCGTCATGAAGTACCGGGACATGAGGAAGTGGAACTCGGACTGGTTAAGATGGCGAAGCTGATTGAAGAGCATGAAGGTGAAGGTACCGGTGATAAGTATGTAGAGATGGCGCAGATTTTCATCGACAGACGTGGAGAGAGTTCATCTCTTCGAGACAGTGGATATTCCGGTGGTACATATTCACAGGACAGGACAGCATTTGCAAACGAGACAAGCGCAGTTGGACATTCCGTACGTGCGATGTATTACTACACAGGAGCTACGGATGTAGCAGCGCTTCTTCCAGATGACAATGAAACCAAGCAGACTTATATGAATACCCTTAGTACCATCTGGGATGCGGTAGAAAACCGCAAGACTTATATCACAGGCGGTATCGGTACGACAGCGCCAAGCTCAGACTCTGAAGGTTTCGGTGATGATTATGTTCTTCCGAACGATCAGTCCTACTGTGAGATCTGTGCGGCAATCGGTTCTGCGAACTGGAACCAGAGAATGAACCTTCTGTATGAAGATGCGAAATATGCAGATGTGGTAGAAAGAAACCTTTACAACTCTATCCTGGTTGGAACGAACCTGGATGGTAACCGATTCTATTATTCCACACTTCTGGAAGTTGAAAGCGGAAATGCAAGAAGCGAATGGTTTAGTTGTGCATGCTGCCCACCGAACCTGATGAGAACGATTGCAAAATTAAGCGAATATATGTATACCGTACATGGGGATAAACTGTATGTGAACCAGTATATCGGAAGCGACGGCTCTGTCAATGTGGATGGCACAGAGGTTGCAATCACACAGGAAACAAACTATCCATGGGAAGGCTCTGTAAAGATGACGGTAGAACCGGCAGCGGATAAGGCATTTGCAATGAAGATCCGTATCCCGGGATGGATTGATGAGCAGGAGAACAAAACCGTTACGATTAAGGTAAACGGTACGGAAGTAACAGGCGAAAAAGAAAATGGTTATGTGACGGTCGACCGTACCTGGACGAAGGGTGATGTTGTGACAATTGAGATGCCGATGGAAGTACGTAAGACAGAGGCAGACCCGAATGTAACAACAAATGAAGGACGAATCGCATTAGAGCGCGGACCAATCGTATATTGTATGGAAAAAGCAGGCAATGCACAGCTGAATGAAGACATTGAGGAGTTCAGCCCTCTGAACTTTGTAATTCCGAGAGCATCTGAGCTGAAAGCTGAGTACCAGGAAGACCTTTTGAATGGTGTTGTAGAGATTACCGGCGATGTGATGTACGATGATGGAAGTGCAAATGGAAAACTTGCGAAACTCCAGGCAGTCCCATACTATGCATGGAATAACCGTGGAGATAATGGTGTACAGGGGCAGAACCGTTCCAGCCAGATGTTGATCTGGACGGAAGCGACGGATGAAGAAATCTCAGATCTGATGATTACCGGCGGCATGCCGATTACTCCGGGTGAATCAACGACCTTAACAGCGGAACTTACTTCCGGAGAAGCACAGTCTTATCAGTGGGAAATCGTATCCGGTGACAGTCTTTGGATTGTAAAAGACGAGGATGCTGCTACAGTAACAATTAAGGGCCTTGCGGTTGGAAAAACTATCCTTAAGGTTACGGTAACAACGGCGGATGGCAAGACGCTGACGAAAGAGACAGAATTTGAAGTAGAAGAGAAGAAAGATCCAAGTGAGAATAATGTGGCTCCGAAGGCAAGTCCGGTCGCATCGTTTGTGAATCCATATTTGGATCGTAATACAGCACCACAGAAGGTAATTGACGGTGAGCTGGCAGATGGACCTTCCATGACATGGAATACTTATGCAATGAGCGGCGATACCGCTACGATTACGCTGACATGGGATAAGGAATATGATCTTTACGGAATGCGCGTAATGTGGTGGTCTGACAACGGCGGCGTGAAATTCCCGCAATCCTGTAAAGCAGAGTACTATGATGCTGAGGCGGATTCCTGGGTTGAGCTTACCGATATGACAGATGAAACCGGTGCGGCAATTACATCTGTAGGCGTAAAATTCGGTACAGAGACAACAGCAGCCAGCAGTGAAAGAAACTACACGAATGGAAACAACCGTTATTGGAATGTTGCAACATTTACAGAGCCGATTAAGACATCAAGACTTCGTCTGACTCCTACCAGAAATGGTTCGGGTTCTACCGGATTTGGTATTGGTGAGTGGGAAGTATTTGGCGAAGTATCTAAGACAGTTGGAGAAGACAATCGGACATTGGTTGCATCTTATGATATGACTGCAGAAGATGGCAAGCTGGTAGATACGACAGGTAATAGAAATGATGCTGCATATGTTGGATTTACAGATGCAGATTTCCAGACAGAAGGTGAAGATGCTGTTTTAGTATTCGGCGGAGATAAAGGAAAGTATGTAACTCTTCCGGCAGGTCTGATTAAGACAGAGTCTTTCGCTATTGAAGCAACATTCAAGACATCTACAGTAGAAAACAGTTGGATCTGGTGCCTTGGAACCAAAGAAAATTCCTGGCCGAATGTAACAAATTATGTATTTGTCAGCCCAAGATTTGAAGGAGACATTTTACGTGCCGGTATTAAAGATGAATCGGCTGAGAAATTATTTGAAAATGCTGGAAGTATCGGAGAAGATTACGTAACTGTACGTATGGAGTTCGATAACGGTAGTATGAGACTTCTGGTAGATGGTGTGGAAGTTAGCACCATGGAAACACCATATCGTATCCAGGATATTCTGGCGGCAGGAACAGAAGGAGATATTTGCGGCTATATCGGCAAGTCTCTTTATACAGCGGATAACGCATTTACCGGAACGCTGACACAGTTCGATGTATATGTAGAAAAGGAACCTGCTACTCTGGAGTCCATTACCGTTACACCTCCGACAAAGACGGAATATACGGTGGGAGAAGACCTTGATCTTGCAGAAATGAAAGTGACCGCTAACTATAGTGATGATACAACAGAGGATGTTGCAATAGAGGATTGCGAAGTAAGCGGCTATGACAAGACTAAGGTCGGCGAGCAGACCATTACCGTTAAATATGAAGAGAAAACAGATACGTTTATAGTAACAGTTGCTGCAGACAAGACAGCGCTTAAGGCAGCGATTGATGGAGCTATCGATGTTTCGGAAGCAGACAAGTATGAATCTATTAGCTGGGCAGCATATCAGACAGCTCTTGACGCAGCAAAATTAGTTTATAATAACCCGGATGCAACACAGGCAGATGTAGATGCGGCTCTGACTGCTCTTACGGAAGCAACCAACAACTTAGTTTTGAAACCAGTTGAGACCAGAAAGTTAGTTGCTTCTTATGATATGACTGTAGCAGACGGTAAACTGGTAGATAAGTCAGGTAATAGTAATGATGCAAAATATGTAGGATTTACAGAGGCAGACTTCCAGACAGAAGGCGAGGGAGACAATGCAGATGCTGTATTAGTATTTGACGGAAGCACAAAATACGTTGAACTTCCTGCAGGCCTGATTGAGACAGAATCTTTTGCTATTGAGGCAACATTCAAGACTTCTACAGTAGCAAATAGCTGGCTGTGGTGTCTGGGAACGGTTGATAATACAAATTATGTATTTGTCAGCCCAAGATTTTCAGGCGATGTTATTCGTGCAGGAATTAAGACTACAGCAGGTAACGAGAGATTATTTGACAATGCAGGAACGCTTACAGATGAGTATGCAACTGTCCGCATGGAATATGACAATGGCGAGATGAAGCTCTTGGTAAATGGAGAAGAGAAATCTACGTTTACAACTGCCCATTCTGTTCAGGATATTCTGAAAAATGGTACGGCAGATGGCATTTGCGGTTATATTGGAAAATCTCTTTATGCTGCAGATCCGTATTTCACTGGAACATTGACAGAGTTTAAGGTATACGCAGAAGAAGCAGAACCTGCAACTCTGGAATCCATTACCGTAACAGCTCCGACAAAGACGGAATATACGGTGGGAGAAGACCTTGATCTTGCAGGAATGAAAGTGACCGCTAACTATAGTGATGATACAACAGAGGATGTTGCAATAGAGGATTGCGAGGTAAGCGGCTATGACAAGACTAAGGCCGGCGAACAGACAGTAACGGTAACGTACGAAGGAAAGACAGCCACCTTCAAGGTAACTGTGAAGGAAGCAGCGAAACCGGAGATTCCGGAAGTTCTGGCAGACTTTAACTTCGAT